>NZ_JBFUKU010000015.1:0-50056 GCF_056400685.1 Pseudomonas sp. P5_A12
CGCCTATTCCTATGGCAACGTCAGCGACACCGCGTATAAGGCGCTGGCCCAGTCAGGTGCCAAGGCGATCATCCACGCAGGCACCGGCAATGGTTCGGTTTCCTCGCGCGTAGTCCCTTCCTTGCAAGCCTTGCGCAAGGACGGCGTGCAAATCATTCGCTCGTCCCACGTCAACGCCGGCGGTTTCGTGCTGCGTAATGCCGAACAGCCTGACGACAAATACGACTGGGTTGTCGCGCATGACTTGAACCCGCAAAAAGCCCGCATCCTGGCCATGGTTGCACTGACCAAGACCAACGACAGCAAAGAGCTGCAACGGATGTTCTGGGAATACTGATTCACGCTCGCCCGACCAGCTCTGGTCGGGCACTTTCTCAATCACTCGTCAGCGTTGACGAGTGATTCACGTCTTGCGCAAAACTCCGATAAAAGCCTCCCTTCTTCCTACACCAAACGGGGAAAACGGCTGTCAGGGGACTTTCTTGAGTTTTAAGCAGTTGCGAAAATGCTTACAGTTAAATACTGTATGCACGTACAGCTAAATAAGGAAAATCCTATGGCCACCACCTCTGCCTCTCCTGACACCTATGCACGCATGGGTCTGCGCGTGCAGAAAATCATCAATTCCCCCACCGCTCAAAAAGCCAAAGCCGCACTGATCTTCCGCCTGCCGGACGAACCGGTGGATGAGTGGGAACAATTGCTCGAAGAAATCGACGAGAACGATAACGTCACCCTCGCCTATCGTGACGATGGCGGTGTGCAGATTTTCTGGGTTGTGCCGAAGGAAGATTGAGTCAATGAGTGTCCGCTGGTTTGCTTTGCTGTTTCTGCTCATCACCCAAGGCGCCCAGGCTGGTGCCCCGCGCACCTTCGACGAAGCCAAAAAAGTTGCCTGGACGCTGTACGCACCGCAATCCACGGAGTTCTATTGCGGCTGCAAATACACCGGCAACAAGGTGAACCTGGCGGCCTGTGGTTATGTGCCGCGCAAAAACGCCAAACGCGCGGCGCGCATCGAGTGGGAGCATATTGTCCCGGCGTGGCAGATCGGCCATCAGCGCCAGTGCTGGCAGAAAGGTGGACGCAAGAATTGCACCCGTTACGATCCGGTTTACCAGAAGGCCGAGGCCGATTTGCACAATCTGGTACCGAGCATTGGGGAGGTGAATGGTGATCGCAGTAACTTCAGTTTTGGTTGGCTGCCGGTGCAGACCGGGCAATATGGCTCGTGCCTGACTCAGGTTGATTTCAAGGCGAAGAAGGTCATGCCCCGCCCTTCCATTCGCGGCATGATCGCCCGGACTTATTTTTACATGAGCAATCAGTACGGTTTGAGCTTGTCGAAACAGGATCGCCAACTGTACGAGGCCTGGAACAAAACCTATCCAGTTGAACCCTGGGAGCGTCAACGCAACCAAAGCGTGGCGTGCGTCATGGGTCGCGGTAACGATTTTGTCGGGCCGGTGAATATGAAAGCCTGCGGTTGATCAGCCGCTGAAAAGCAAAAAGGCCTTGGTGTAGTACCCGAGGCCTTTTACGTTTCTGGCTGCCTGCGTTACCGGACCGCAGGACGCTCAAGCACTACCACTTCGATGTTCTGTTTCTTGGCCCGTACAAGCGCCGCAGCCACCTCAGCCTGCTTGGTATCAGCCTCGGCTTTCGAACTGAATGGCCCCATCAGAATGCGCGTCTTGCCGTTTTCCATGACGACGTTGGAAACGAAGCTATGCTCGATCAACCAGCCACTCAGATCGCTGACGGCCTGGGGTGTTTCGCCTCGCACTTCGAGATCCCATTGCGGCCCGCTAGCCGCCACGGGGGCGGAAACGACTGCCGGTTTAGACTGTTGAGCGTCAACACCCTTGCCCTCACCGCACCCTGCCAGCGTCAATATAGCGATTACCAAGACCATTTTGCGCACAACGGTTCCCTCTTAATGCTGAAAGCGGCGATTTTAACATTCATGAATACTTCCCGAGTGCCGCAAAATGGGCACAAAACAACGAGAATGATAGTGGCGGCCTCTGTATAGTTACGCCTTGGGAATTAATGCAGCATCTGCGCGTCAGAAAGAGGCACCCAAACCGTGAGACTTCGCACTAATCTATACGTACCACCGACCTCTGCACTGTTCAAATCAGGTGCCCTACAAAGCAATCAAGGAGAAGACCATGCTGATACTCACCCGCAAAGTCGGTGAAAGCATAAACATCGGTGACGATATTACGATCACTATCCTGGGCGTGAGCGGCCAACAAGTCAGGATTGGCATCAACGCCCCGAAAGACGTTGCAGTGCATCGTGAAGAAATCTATCAACGCATTCAGGCTGGCCTTACCGCGCCGGACAAGCCGCAAACTCCCTGAATCCCGTTGCAATCAGTAGCCAGCCCGTTCGCCCAGAACATCGGCTGGCTAAAGATTCGAGCGCCATATTGCCCGCCGTTTACTCGTTACCCTCTGTCGACAAAAGTTGCAGCCGATAGTACCGGCCTGCCCAGGCCCTGGCTGTCAGACGTTTCTGATTTGCCCCGAGGAAGGACCAACCGCAACCGGCTAACCAAAGGTCACCCCACGTGCCATGCCGGTCGCCGCTATGACCATCAGCAACACCAGCAATGCCTCGATATGACTGAAGCGGGCAAACAGTTTTGCGTGCACGGTATCAATTGCCGAGCCACGGCCAAGCGCAATTCGCCACTTGATCAGCGCCACCATTGGAGCGACCTCAAGCAGCAGAATCAGTATAAAGAGCGTCATTTTGAGATGGAAAAGTGGCTGATGAAGGTAGTAATCGGTACCTTTTTCGTACCCACCAAAGGCTCGCAGCCCGCCGGTGACCAGGAGGATGGCTGCGCTGATCCCCCACAGATTATCGGCCATCAGCACGCGACGAGCCTCCCCCGTCCCGGCCGCCAGTCGACTGAATGCAGTGCCTCGGGTCAAAACCGCCCAGAAGCCCAACGCAAAAGCCAGCAAATGAATTGCCGCAAGAGACCAATGAACCAGCATCGATAGACTCCCATCAGACCGAGATTGAGTTTGGCCAGTCAGTAATAGCCCAAAAACGCGGGATCTACCCGATTTGAGCGGACGGCGCATTGGTAGGAGTCGAGTAGGGTCGGCAACAAGCGCTCGCGCTTGTGTGACTACCGGCGATGGACGGCATTCGAAGGGCCCAGGAAAAATTTCAGGCAAAAAAAATCCCAAGCAGCTGATGGAAGCTTGGGACTTAAAAATGCATAAACCGTGGTGGTGAACGCGGGGCGATAATATCCCAACAGCTTACTTGTAACAATATATTTGTGCTCACCATTCAGTTAATAACAGTCGTAACTCTTTAAATATCCACACTATTTCTATGGTTCCTTGGAAATCGATAGCTGAGACAAGCCATCGCACGCCAAATCAGCAGACCTGATTGCCTGATTCAGAAACCCACATCGCCCGTCATTGAGGTCGCCAGATGTGACGAGCCCAGCGCGACGGCTGGGCTCCGGTTATTTTCTGTTTTCCATCATCTTGTCAGCGAGGGCCTTGGCTCTTTCAATCAACAGGTTCTGCCTGTCTTCGTGAGTAGCCCCTCCTACGATCGGTGCCGTCAGATTGCTTTCCGCAATCAACGCAGCGCAGAAATATTGATCCCACACAGCCCTGCTTTCAGATGCCTGCTTGTTCATTTGATCGGCGATCATATGCGGCTCCTTTTGGTGAGGTAGCACCGTTATCTTACGCCCGAATCGTGAACAACCTGTGCTACTGAAGCCATTTTGAAAAGCAAGAGTGCCAGGGTGAAGTGGGACCGACCAAAGGGAAACACATCAGGGATGATCAGAGCGGTTTAGTCATCTCTATCGTCACGATCACGATCGTGATCGCGCTCATACCCCTGATCATTGTCGCGACGATCATATCTGCGGTAATGCCCTCGATCATCGTCGTAACCTCGGTCATACCCCCTACCATGATCATAACCCCTATCACGCCCGTACCTTTCTCCATCGTCCCAGTGAGGCCCGCAACCGCTCAACAGGAGAGCGCCTGAAATAGTCATGAACATTATTACTGCACGCTTCATTTCATCGTCCTAAAAGCAAAAGTCGGCGATATGACCGTGAGTCTGTTCAATGATTCACTGGTGAGGTTCAGCAAAGCAGCCACGAGAGCCGGCCATTTAAAAACGAATAAACACAGGTCCAAACGGTGGCATATCAGAGAAGAATTGCCCGCAGAGAATCCCGCCTCCGGCGTTCTGCCGACTAAACACAATCCACCTTGCGCAGTAGTGAACCACTAACGCATCGCTGGAAATCTCGCCACCAGGTTCGCATCAATAACTAGTCCAACACTAAAAAACGCCTATCGTTATATGTATCAGCCCCGCCAGCGCCGCCGAGTCCTTCGTCCACAACCTCAGCTGATCCGGAGGGCCATTGAGCCAACCGTTGATTCGCCGACTGATGAATTCGAACTTGTCGGCATCGGCCGAGGTGTTCAGCCCCTGGTCGCCCAGAAGAAGGCGGCCGACAGGCAGGCATACTGCGGCGGTTCCAAAAGCTCCGACTGAGCAGGTTGTCGGTGAGTATCTGCGTTCACCGCTGGTGTCGCCGTACCTGGCCCACTACAAGTGCAACGGCTAATTTGTCCATGCCATCGCGCTTAAAACGCCACCTACAGGCGCTAAGGCGCCCTCCTACCTGCAACATCCCTCCCTCACCCGTGCCAATGCCGATGCCGATGCCGATGCCGATGCCAATGCAGAGAGCCACTTTTCTACTGCTATGCTGATAGCATCTATTTCCCAAACTAGAGTCGAGGAGCATGGCAGCAGAAGGCAAGCGATCCCCGCTCACTTTCAAGGCTATGGCCTACTCGGCCGGAGGCCTCCTTGTCGCGTGGGCAGTCGCAAAGCTGCTCGACACTTACTTCGCCCTGACGTTGTTGGCAGATACCAAGGGCAGGCTGCTACGTGTTTGGGATTGGCTTTCGCTGGAAACACCAATGCCGAATTGGGCGCTGCTGATGATTATCGCGGCTTTAATCAGCACTCTATCTGTAGCGATTTACTACACCCGCACCACTGACGGAACACACGGCGAGTTACATGAGATAGAGCGGAAAATCTACAAAAAGAACAACCCTCAGTTTCCACAATTGACAGATAACCAAACGCTACTGATGGAAGCTTTAGCCTATCATGCAAACTTTAGAAAGATTGCAAACCTAGACTCGGTCTGCAAACTTGTCTCACTCAGCACATTGGAAGTTGAGGTTGGCCTAAGGCAACTCGAAGCTAAACATCTTGTGAAGCGAAGTGTGACGCGGGGTACGTTCGGCGCCACCACTTTTTCACTTACCTTGGCAGGCAAGGATTATGCATTAGAGCGATTCGAGCTAACGTAATAAAGACGCACGGGACCCAGCCATCCAGCTCCTCAAGGGGTCGTTTGTTCTGGCTAAGCTTGAAGTAACCCGTCCAACCTCGTAGCACCGGATTGATCCGTTCGATGACGCTTGTCAGCTTGTGGCCCCGTGCTCCGCGCAGCAGCTCTCTGAGCCGGTCGCGCAAGCAATTCAAACTCATCGTGGCCACTTTTATCTTCGGCTGTTTGTGCAAGCTCATCCCATAACCCAAGTAATCACAGACCCTAGGCCGTGCTACGCGGCTATTTTCCCGACCAGCGTCAGTTTCAGCCACTGATTCAGGAAACGCTCAATTCATGCCAGCACTCGTCCGCCCGCACGGCGACTGCACACATAGATGTTTGCATTGTTGAGCAAGACGTTCGACAGCAACGGCGAGAGCGGGCCGCCTTTGCGGATGGATCGATCCGACAAAGGCCGGAAATGTGAGTCTCGATACACTCTACAACTACGCTTGGCCCGACGTCGCCAACCACTCCAGTACGATCAAGAAACGTCGTACAACTGCTCGCGGGTCATTAGCTGAGTTAACCGCGATCGGCTGGACTCTGGACGAATACTCCAGAGGAACATAAAGGATTCGCCGGATGCACAGAGGAAGACAATGGAGATCAAAGTCAAGGTCGACGTGTCCGAGTTGCGGTGTGTGTGAGCCAGCAGCGATCAACAGGGTGCTTGTTTCTGGGCACGCTCCAGGCCACGTCCAGCCTTGGTATTGGCAACGACATGCATCAAGCCAGAGCATGAATGGATCTATCAGACAGCTTGCAGGATGATCGAACAGCACTTGGCAGATACATCGTTAAACGTAGGTGCCGTCGCGCGGTTGATCAATTGTTCACGCACCACTGTATACCGTGCCTTTGCACAGCGCCGACAGACAGTGGCCGAAACAATTCGCATGCTGCGCCTGTTACGTGCCAGCGAAATGTTGGGCGTACCGCCCTACAGCATTCCAATCGAAACAATCGCATACCGCTGCGGCTTCGAGGAGGTCAGGACGTTCAACCGCTGCTTCAGCAAGGTCTTTGGCATGTCCGCCGGCCGCTACCGCCAGGCACGAGTCGACGAGAGTCTGAAGGTGCTGCACGAACTTGCTGATCCTTGAGCGGGGCCGTCGGCATTGAAACCGGCGGCCTGCTCAATGCCCGCATCAAGGATGGGCGAGCAACCAACCCTCGTTAAACGCGTATTTGCGGTCCTTGCCCGAAGCAATCTCGGCCGTCAAAGGCGCAATGTAAACCTCGTCGTATTCGTATTTGTGCTGATCACCAACGGGCACCAGCCCGCCGCTGTACCAAAGGATATTGCGAGGCCCGTAGACCTTGATGTCCAGCCCTGCCTGGAGCAAGTGAAAGCGCAAGTCATTGACGAAGCGGCTGATGCTGGCCGGCCCTGGCTGCTGCTTCTGCAGTGCCACACTGCACGCGGCCACCCAGATTTCCCGGGTGCCGGCTTCGCGAATACCCAAGGTTTCGAGCATGGTCGCTACCTGTTGACCGGAATAGCCGTTGAACACCGTCTCGTTGCCGTGGGCGTTTAGCACCAGTATCGACGAGTCACCGCTGTAATTGCTCAGGTACTTGACGGGCGCTTCGTCAAGGGCATTGAGCATTTGCTGGATGGCATGGGGCTGGAACGACGCGTCCGGTGCGAACTCCTTCCACTTCTTCCAGGCGTAGAAATGGCTGCGCAGCGCTTGCAGGCGGCCTGCACGGGAGGCGTTTTCGTCGCTGACGTCTGCACTGCCTTTGGGTTTGCCGAAAAACAACATCATGATGAAACTCCTTCTTCTCGATCAGTTGGCCTGGGCTCTCATCATTCGCAGAATGCCGAGCACAGTGGTCAGGTAGAGGCGCGCGTTTTCAGGCGTCGTCGACGACGCCAAACGGTCCTCGTTATTCAAGTAGCCCTTGAGCAACGCTTGCTGGTTGATCACCCCCTGGAGCCCCTCGGCCATGGCGCTGAGCAGGCTAAGCAGTTGCTCGCACACATCGCTGATACGGATCAGGTTGCTCGCGTCACGGCGTTTGTCACCCAACTCTCGAATCGCATCCTCCAGCGCCGCCTCGGTTGACTTGCCGTGTTGGCACAGGCTAACCAACTCATCGATCGCCTTGGCCGGCGGGAATATCCACGTCCAGGTCGAGCGATTGCGCAACTCCTGGGCCTTGCTGGACAACTCCCGTTGCCGCTCTTCCAGCGCCTTTATTCGCGCGCGTGCTTGCATGGCCTCGCTCTTCAGGGCGCCTGAGTCCTGGCCGAGCAGGTTTCGGAAGTTGCCAATTGTCTGCATCACGCGTTGCAACTCACCGCTGACCAGCTCAATTTCGGCACCTGCCTGTGAGGTGTAGGACTGCAGGGCATTGTTGCTGTCGGTGGTGCTTTGAGTGCTGTGCAACAGTGCTGTGTTGATCAGCTCGGTGGAGCGTTCAATGTGCTGGATGATGCGATGTTGAACGCCCTCCACCTGTTGCATGGCCGCGGGCAACTGATCAATATGCTTCTTGACCTCGCCCAGTTGGCCGGGGGGAGCTGGCAGAGAGCCGGTTTCGTGCACCACGTCGTTAATGTGAGCCGTAATTTCTTGCCACATGATGAACTCCTTGTGTGATCCGTAATGATGCAGTCAGGCTGCTTCTTCCAACGAGCCGGCTTGTTCGGTGATCAGGTCAGCGATGCGTTTTTTGGAGTCGATGCTGGCCCGCGGAGTGGTCATTTGCCGTTTGATCGTGTCAGCATCGGCCTGGACCAGGCGCACGCTGCCCTGGCTTGCGCGGATCAAGAGTTCACGCAACATCGGACTGTCGATCTGCCCGCGCTTGAGTTGGTCACGCAGTGTTTCCAGGTGACTGCCCATGAAGCCCCAGGCGTTCGCCATCAATTGCGCGCCCTCCTGGGCCTGCCCGGCACTGACGCCCAGCTCGCCGAAGCCAGAAGCAATGCCGGTGGCGACCGCGACTTCGGCATTGAGCCGTTCGCGCCGAGTGATCAAGTCGCTTTTCAGATTGAGCAGGCCTGCCAGCGCGATAGAAGACCCCACCGCTCCGGCCACACCACCGATCAACAACGCGCTGCCACCGACGCATAGCGCAGTGGCGGCGCCCCCAGTGACGACGGAACCCACCGCCCCGACCAAGATCAACACGACGCCACCGATGGCCGCTAATCCGCTGAGGGCGATGCCAGTTGCCGCTCCAGCTATCTTGCCGTTGATACCCGACAGCTCGCTGTTGATGCTCGCCAGCACGCCTTGGTCACCATTTACCAGAGCATTGAGATCGATGGTGCAGCGATCGAAAAATGCCTTGTCGTCGCTAAACCCGGTGCGCATTTTCGACAAGTCTGTCTGGATGATGGACGCCTGGCGACGGTACACCTCGACGTTGCTTTCCATTTCCCGCAGCATGGCGATGGCATCGGCGGTGGTTGTGTTGGGCAGCAACATTTGAGGCAGCACGTTGTGCAGTTCGAAGAAGACCTCGATGTTGGCCACCGTGGTGATGATCCGCGGTTGCAGGTCATCGAGGTAGTACACCGCGTTCTGTTTCGCCTTGACCAAGCCACTGTTGATGTCGTTTTGGAGGGGTTTGAGACGTTCATGGTTGCCGAAGTCCACAAACATCTGGTTCTGTACGCCCATGCAGTGGGCTTGAACCAGCATGGCGGCGGAGGATTGGCCCTTGAGCGCGGTGCGTGTCTGGCCGTAGTCTGCATCTTGGGTGGCAATTTTAATGTCGTTCATTTTGTAACTCCTTGGGGTAAAACGACGAGGGCAGCCTTGCGTTGCAACCGAGGGATGTGCCCCTCGGTGCCGGTCAGGGAGCTTTTGATTCTGTCCACCCGCTCGGGTATACGCTCCCAGCCGGCGTCGAGCAGGTGATCATCCACAGCACTGCTGTCCTTGGCCGCTTGCTGCCAGCTGTTATCGAGCTGAGTCCAGGCTCCATTCAGGGTTGAAGCGGCCTCGCTGAATCGCTCGATAGCCACCTGATGATCCAGGCCTTGTTGCTTGATCACGATCGCGACCGACAGTGCAGCTTTCTGGCGGTAGAGTTGTTGATATTGGTCCTGAAGCACATCGGTGAAGGCGCTGAAACTGTTGATGGCATCCACTACTTCAGTGGCGCCGATCGCGATCTCGCCAATTGTCTCGACCGGAAAGGACTCGGTCTTGCCGGGCTCGCCGGGCGTGTCATCTTCAGCCGATGGCTGTTTGTCGCCGGCCTTGGTCTTGGTCTTCTTCGGTTCATACTTGGTCTTCTTCGGCTCATCCTTGGCCCCGAAAAGCGAAAACACCCAGGTGGCAATGGCCTTGGTACTACCCCCAATCGACTGTGAGGCCAGCAGCAT
Organism: Pseudomonas sp. P5_A12; assembly: GCF_056400685.1. Taxonomy (NCBI): domain Bacteria; kingdom Pseudomonadati; phylum Pseudomonadota; class Gammaproteobacteria; order Pseudomonadales; family Pseudomonadaceae; genus Pseudomonas; species Pseudomonas sp. P5_A12. Next base: position 9,780 of record NZ_JBFUKU010000015.1, read on the forward strand.
CCGGCTGACGGCCTCGTCCATGTCCCGGCTGGTCTTCTGGATCGCCGCTTGAATGCTGGCAATCTTGCCTTTATCACCGGCAAGCTCGGCGGTCAGCGCGTCGATACTTGCTTGCAACCGGTTAATGACCTTGTCCGTTTCTTCCACCCACTGCGCAGTGCGCTCTACCAGTACCGCGATGTTCTGGTGGGCGCGGGAAATATCGGATCTGATCATTTGATAGAACTGCTGCGCGGCAATGGCCATCTCATCGTCGCCGCCAGTCTGTCGAGACGCGCGCAAAGTGCTGATCAACTGGCTGAGGGCTTCAACGTCGACGATGCTGGAAATGGAAGCGGGCATCAGGTTGTCGAGGTAGTCCCTGGCGTGATCCTGCAGCCGACCCTGCAGGCCGCTGATCAACGTTCGTGTGGCGGGGTCATCGATAAAGGCACTGGCGTCTTGCTGACGCTGGGTGACCAGTGCTCGCGCCTGGCCATACAGAGCACAGGTGGCGAACTTCTCGAGTGAAGTGATCAGAAGTAACGAGCCGATGGGTGTGTTCACAGCAACCTCTCCTTTGGTGGTGAGGCTTCATCTTCAAGCGGCATACTCGGCGGGGTAAGGACATGGCGTCCCAAGGCAGGACAATTCGTCTCGTGGTGTACGAGGCCGAAGCTGAGGTGATTGGTCCTTTCAGTTCTGGTTTTGGAGCCCTCGCGAATCCAGAAATCAATAACCGCAGGGGTATCATGGTTGCTCATTTTCAGCGCACCAAAGGCCCATGAGCGAATCCACACCCCTTCCCTAAACCGAGGAGTTCAAATCTCTTGTTCAAACTGCGTGGGCCGGCACAGGCATCGCGGCTGAGTCAATTACCACGACTTTTGACTACCTGAAGGCGATCGATCGGGCGCGCAGCCCCTTCCCTAGGACCTGGACCAACCAGATGAACACCTCAGACGAGTGGATTCATGACGATGTCGATATCAAGGTGACACCATAATCCTGCTCACAGCGCCAGCCCTCGCCTGGATCGCGAACGTGTATTGCTACAGGGGGAGGCGGTGATGATTCCGTCCAAAAAACAGCGCCGGGCGCTGGAGAAAGAAAACGCTGCCGCCGTACCTCCAGCAGGTTCCCGTCGATCAATGGGAGAACTTCAGGCCGCCTGACCTGATCGAGGTTTGGCGGTCGCGGCACTGCCTGATGCAGATTTACATGGAGCCGAACGACTACCAGCGCATGAGCGTCTGCCGCTCGGCTCATAACGGTGAAAGCTGGGTCGACCAGGTGACGTGGGACAAACTGATGCTCCTCAAGCGCGAATGCGGCCGAGGTGACAGGGATGCCATCGAGGTCTTTCCGGCTGATCGCGACATCGTGAACGTGGCGAACATGCGCCATTTGTTCTCCCCGCCGACGGACCTGCCCTTCAAGTGGAGGAAGCCATGACACACCAACACAAAGGCGGCATGTGCACCACCTGCGTTCACGCCCACCGCGATTGCAGCTACCTGCCATTCAGCACCATGCCGGCGCTGGCCCGAGACGCTCAAACCGTGATCGTCTGCTGCACTGACTTCCAGCGCAGCAATCTCCGGCTCACCCCGCCAGTCACCCCAGGAGAGCACGCGGGGTGTAACGCTACTGACGAGGTGAACCATTAAATTTTAGTTCACCGGATCAGCCTGCTTTCACCCCCTCATCTGATTTCATAACCCGCCTATCAGCCGGCGGATGAGGAATCCACATGCCTGAAGAAACTATTTTGGAAATGCTACATGGTCGGTGACTGCGATTGACAAGGCTCGCCCCGACAGCCACCTCAGGGGGGGAGTGTTGCGCAACTGGCGAGGCGAGCCGCTGAACCATAGTTCACCGATTCAACTTGCCTAATGCCTTTCATCTGATTTCCACAACCCACCTACCCGCCTGCCGGTGAACGGCTGGCTACTTATTCCTCTGCCTCCACCCAACTGCCAATAAAGTGCACCCTGAGACGAATAAGCCAAAAGCCAAGTAACCGACCCTGTCGCCCCGAAGCAAATGGTTCAGGCAAACGCCGAACCCGAAAATCGCCAATAGAACCCCAGTGAAAAATATGGGGTTTCGAATCGCCTTATTCATCGCCGCCTCCTGCTCAAGACCTACTTCATTAAACCATAAGCCTGCCGGTGAACGGCGGGGAGGAATCCCTATGTCCCAAGAAACCCTCAAGGCCTATCAGGTTGGTGACAACGACATCGTTGCAGCCTTCGACCCAGCCGGTGCAATCAAAGCGCTCTGCGACTTCAGCGGATACCCGTACAGCGAGTTTGATCTGGAAGACGTGGACCTGGCCCACGAAAACATGCTCGACAACAAGGAGGCCTTTGATCAGGACGAAGGCAAAACCGTCACCCTGGATAAAACGCTGCGCCAAGAGCGTGAAGAACTGACCGAGCCGGCCTACCTGCACGGCTGGGAATAACCCCTCCCCACCTTCTGCCTCCACGCGCGGCATGGAGCATCACAATGGCAAAAATTCTGGCCAAGATCACGGTCAAGTTGCCGCGCCTCATGGAGGCGGGCGAATATAAGAAGCTCCGGTACGCTGGCGGAAAGCCGAGTCTGCAGCTACTGAAAAAATGGATTGAGGACGGGGAAGTGGTAGGCGAGATAAAAGGTGGGATGTATTTCGTCGAAGTGCAGGCAGCAGTGATGGGGTCGAGCGATCCCCTGCTGGCTCAAATGATGGAGATAGGCTGATGGCTGCCCGGCCGCGCACGATCAAAAACAGGAAGTTGCCACCGAACCTTTACCCCAACGAGAATTATTGGCGATACCGCAACCCGATCACCGGCCCGGTGACCAGCATCAACCGGCCGCTGGAAGAGGCAATCAAGCTGGCCCGGGCGGCAAACCTCAAACTAGCTGCGCTGGTTGTCGACGACGGCGCTCTGCTCACCCTGCTGACTGGCGACCGCCTGCCGACAGTGAGCAATCTGCTGCAGCGATTCAATGACGAGTGGCAGGTGGACAAGGGTTACGCGGCGCGCACCTTGGAAGAGATCAAGTTCAAGCTTGAGCGGTACCGGCAGGATCTCGGAAACCGACTGATCGGCCAAATGGACGTACTGACCATGGCCGAATACCTCGACCAGTTCAGCTTGCAATACTTCCGCTCAAAGAACAGTAAACCAAAGCACCCAACATTAAAATGCACCGACAACTTACCGAGAAGTCGATACTAGCAAGCATTGTAAATTTATTCGTACAAAGAGATGACTCCTTTCAACTGATCTGCAAATCCATAGATATCATCCACGGACGCAATTGGATGCCGCGTCTCGTTCTTCTCAGCATCGAAGATACCTATATACTTCTGACTGCGATTGAAGTGAAGACGGCAAATCGGCTTACGGTTGTTATCATCAAGCAAGATCCCGAAATAACTTTTGGTATCACGATGTGCGATTCGCTTAACGTCCACAACTGCCCTGACTATCGCCTTGACTATATGGAAGCCCTCCAACTCTTCAAGAGTAGTTTGGATACGATCCTCACCATCATCAGCAGGCTCAGCTGGCGAGGTAGCTTGAACCGCAGTCACAGCAAACGACGGCTCGACGGCACCGCTCATTGCCGACTTCAGACGATCATTTACTTGATCACCGAGGAACTGGATTGCTGCCTTGCGGGTCAAGGTGGTGAACTGATCCCTAACCTTCTGCGTGATGATCCCGTCGTAAGCACGAACTGCGAAGAACTTAACGAAGTCATCACACGGCTGGCTGAATTGCGTGGCCATCTCTTTCTTGATTTGACCAACGTACTTAAGCTCACCAGCGGCACTGATAATTGAATCAACGTCGAAGGCGGACTTGGTCAACTTCTGAAGCTCAGGTAGCGCGTGCTCGTCCAGATCGAGGAGATCCAACTCTAGGAAGGGCTTCTCATCCATCTTGTTGGGAGCGTCGAGGTCGGTGAAGAACCGGTACACCTGACCATTGGTGAGGATTGAGATGCGAGCGCTGGTGACGTGGAAATAACGGAAGAGCTGGCTAGCATGGTTGATGTGCAGCGGCTCGCCGATCTTCTTGCATTCGATGAGTATCTGGATCTCGCCATTCTTCATGATGGCGTAGTCAATCTTCTCGCCTTTCTTCGTACCCACGTCGCAAACGTACTCTGGAGTGACCTCAGAGGGGTCGAAGACATCGTAGCCCAGGACGGAGTTTATGAAGGGCATGACAAAGGCGATCTTGGTCGCCTCTTCCGTTTGAATTGCCGGGCCCTGCTGGCGGATTTTGGCGGATAACGCGTTCAGTCGCTCTTGAAATTCCATGTCAGACTCCTCGCTCGGAAGCCTGAGCGTAGTAGCAGCCCGCACTACTAGCAAATACCACTCACACCCTACCTGAAATAGCAGTTCAGCAGAGCACCCGACGAATTAATAGCAAGAGACGGCCAACGCATAGACATGCTTGGAGGAAGGTTTATAGCGAGCTTGAATGCAACGCAAGGCTGCACCACTTAGGTGTACCTAAACGCTGTTCCACTTCGAGATTTTTTTACTGATAACGCGTTGATTTACAATGGTTTTTTAGAGAGACGGTAACCCCGCCAGCCACAGCCCGGCACACAATGTCACCGCTGTGGCTAGCCGCCATCACATCACACGCTCACCAAGACCTCTCGACAACACAACGCCCCATTCCCCTCCTGCGACATATAGAAGAATCACAGGTCAGAACAGGTCTTGTAGGCGTTCACATTGCCCAGTGTGAACGAACCTTAATTTTTTGAACGTTCTGCATGAAATCCAGACAACAAAAAAGGGCCCATCTTTCGATGAGCCCTTCTAGACCGCCCAGCAGAGCGGATTTTGTTTGGTAGGCGCGATTGGACTCGAACCAACGACCCCCACCATGTCAAGGTGGTGCTCTAACCAACTGAGCTACGTGCCTGCTGTGAGGCGGCATTCTACGGAATTCCGGAGGGGTGTCAACACCTTTTTTCGAGCTAACCCTATGAATATGCAAAATATTTAATTTTGAGGTTACGAAGAAGATTTTCCGGTGGCTGGCGGTCGATTTTTAACTCGAGTAGGATCAATGCACTCGTAAAATATATTAAACAGAGGCAGCAGGATGGAGAACACTCCCTACCCAGAGTCCTATTACGCCGCATCGGCCAATGCGGTTCCGCCGCGCCCGGTTTTGCAGGGTGAAGTAGAGACTGATGTCTGCGTGATCGGCGCCGGTTACACCGGTCTGTCCTCTGCCCTGTTCCTGTTGGAGAACGGTTTTAAGGTAACGATCCTGGAAGCGGCCAAGGTGGGTTTTGGCGCGTCGGGCCGTAACGGTGGTCAGATCGTCAACAGCTATAGCCGCGATATCGATGTGATCGAGCGCAGTGTCGGCCCCAAGCAGGCTCAGTTGCTGGGGCAAATGGCGTTCGAAGGTGGACGGATTATTCGTGAGCGGGTCGCCAAATATAATATCCAGTGCGACTTGAAGGACGGTGGCGTGTTCGCTGCTATCACTGCCAAGCAGATGGGGCATCTGGAATCGCAGAAGCGCCTGTGGGAACGTTTCGGCCATACGCAGCTTGAGCTGATGGATCAGCGTCGAATCCGTGAAGTCGTGAATTGCGATCAGTACGTCGGCGGCATGCTCGACATGAGTGGCGGGCACATCCATCCGCTCAACCTGGCGCTGGGTGAAGCCGCAGCCGTTGAGTCGCTGGGCGGCACAATCTATGAACAGTCGCCAGCAGTGCGTATCGAGCGCGGCGCGAACCCAGTGGTGCATACACCACAGGGCAGGGTCAGGGCCAAGTTCATCATCGTCGCCGGCAACGCCTACTTGGGCAACCTGGTGCCGGAACTGGCGGCCAAGTCGATGCCCTGCGGGACTCAGGTCATCACCACCGCACCGCTGGGCGAGGAATTGGCAAACAACTTGCTGCCACAGGATTACTGCGTCGAGGACTGCAATTACTTGCTCGACTACTACCGCCTGACGAGCGACAAGCGTCTGATCTTTGGCGGTGGTGTGGTGTATGGCGCGCGAGATCCGGCGAACATCGAAGCGATCATTCGGCCAAAGATGCTCAAAGCGTTCCCAAGGCTCAAGGACGTGAAAATTGACTACGCCTGGACCGGTAATTTCCTGCTGACCCTGTCGCGCCTTCCCCAAGTCGGGCGATTGGGCGACAACATTTACTATTCACAGGGTTGCAGTGGTCATGGCGTGACGTACACGCACCTGGCGGGCAAAGTATTGGCCGAGGCGCTGCGAGGTCAGGCCGAGCGTTTCGACGCGTTTGCCAACCTGCCCCACTACCCATTCCCCGGCGGACAATTGCTGCGCACACCGTTCGCGGCGTTGGGCGCCTGGTATTACGGGCTGCGGGACAAGTTCGGATACTGATACAAAAAAAGGGGCCGCTGAATGCGGCCCCTTTTGTATCAGCTACCCATGTAGGAGTGAGCCTGCTCGCGATAGCGGTTTTCCAGTCGGTATTTCACAGGCTGTCACAGCGCTATCGCGAGCAGGCTCACTCCTACAGGGGGAATCGGTGGTTAGAGTCGATCCCGCGCAATGCCGCTGCGGATTCGCAGAATGTCGGCGAGTACGGCGAGGGCAATCTCGGCAGGCGTCTTGCTGCCCAGATTCAAACCGATAGGCGCATGAATCCGCGCCAGCTCGGCCTCCCCCAAACCACCAATCCTGCGCAACCGCTCGAAGCGTTTTTGCGACGTCAACATGGAACCCATCACACCGATATAAAACGCCTCGGTGCGCACCGCTTCCATCATCGCCAGGTCATCGATGCGCGGATCGTGGGTCAACGCCACCACCGCTGTGTCGCTGTGGCAGCCGCCGTCGGCAATGAACACTGAGGGCAGCTGACGACGAATCTCGACGTTTTCCAGCACCACGCCTTCCAGCACCTCGTCACGCGGATCGCACAGAATCACTTCGAAACCCAGCCCGACGGCAAACTCTGCACACGCCTGAGCGACCGAGGAATACCCGGCCAGCAACAAGCGCTGGGCCGCGCCAATCCGCACGCGCACCCGATCGATTTCACGTTCGATGCGCACACCCTGTTCGCGATCATCGAACAGGCTGCGTGCACCGCTGGACAAGTCAACCTCGCGGATCAGACGACGCTGACCCAACAGCGCCGACTCCAGTTCCCGCAGATGCGCCTGAACCTCGCAAACCGGTTCAAGCTTCTCCACCAGTACATCGAGCACACCGCCACAGGGCAGACTCACCCGGGAACGCGGATCGTCGCCCTCGCCATAACGCACAACGCTGACCGCTTCAAGAAACGCACCCTCGGCGACCCGTTCGAGAAAATCCTCCTCGACACAGCCGCCCGAAAGCGAGCCGATCCATTGGCCGCCGGCATTCACCGCCAGCAGCGAACCCGGCGCACGAGGCGCCGAGCCGTAGGTGGCGAGCACCGTGCAGAGCCAGAGGCGCTGGCCGGCCGTCGACCACTCCAGCGCCCGGCGCACCACTTGCAGATCGAGATGCTGCATGTCAGTGCGCCTTGTGCTCAAGCGGCGGTGCATCGGCCCGCAACGTCTGCACAGCGTTCACCGCCAGATCACCCGGCTGACCACCCCAGCTCTGACGCAGGTAGTTCAGCAGATCAGTGAGCTGCTCGTGACTGAGCTTCTCAGCGAACCCAGGCATCGGCTGCATGTGCTCGAATCCGGAAAACTTCTGCTCACCGATACCGTCATCAATCACCCGCACCAGGTTGCGCGGATCTTCCAGGCGCAGCGTGGTATTGCCGCGCATGGCCACAGCGATGTGCGGCTTGCCGTCACCACCCACCTCATGGCATCCGGCGCAGACGTTCAGGTATTCCTGACGGCCACGCTGGGCACTTGCAGTGAGCTTGTCGAACGGCACGTCAGCCACCATCTTCGCCGCTGGCGGTTGATCGCCCAGCAGGTAGGTCGCCATCGCCGCCAGATCCGGGTCAGTCAGGCCCTGGGTGCTGTTGTGGAACACTGGGAACATCTCGTTGAACATCGTGCCCTGAGCGCTCATGCCGTGCTTGAGGAATGAGCTCAGGTCTTGATGGTTCCAGCCGCGAGCCGCCAGGTCATCGGCCAACAGGCTAGGAGCCAGATAGCCGTTGAGCACGCCGCCGGTCAGGCGCTTATCCTGTTGCATCGCACCCGGCAAACCACGCGGGGTATGGCATTCGCCGCAATGACCGAGCACATCAACCATGTACTGGCCACGCTTGAAGGCTTCGCTTTTGCCCTCGGACGGCGTCAGCTTCACATCCTTGCCATACAGCATGTTCCAGCCCATCAGGCCCAGGCGCACGTTGAACGGAAAGCTCAGGCTGGTGACCGGCGCTGCACGCTCAATGGGCTCGAACGTTTTCAGATACGCGTGAATCGCGTCGGAGTCGTCGCGAGGTATCAGGTGATACGAGGTGTACGGCATTGCCGGGTACAGATTGGCGCCATCACGGCGCTTGCCTTCAGTGAGTGCAGCGAAGAACTCTTCATCGGTGTAGAGGCCGATGCCGTGTTCTTTGCTCGGGGTGATATTGGTGCCGTAGATCGTACCGAACGGCGAGACAATCGGCAGACCGCCCGCGTACGGCGCGCCACCCGGCGCGGTGTGGCAAGCCATGCAGTCAGCGGCACGGGCAAGGTATTCGCCGCGCTTGACCTGATCGTCGGCATGAGCCAGCAACACCGGCGCAGCCAGACCAACCGCCACAGCCAGGCGGGAAAGTAGTTGCTTCATGCTTAACCCTCCTTGACCAGGCCGAGATCGGTCAGCACATTGCGCGTCGCGCTGTAGTAGCGCACGTAGCCGGTGCAGCGGCAGATGTGGTGACCGAGGCTATCCTCAATGACTTTTTCCAGCTGGCTTTTGACGATGGGCTGACGTTGCAGCTTTTCCACCAACACGGTCGCGGCATTCACGAAACCCGGCGCGCAGTAGCTGCACTGGAAGGCGAATTCGTCGACAAAGCGCTGCTGGATCGGGTTCAGCTCAGTGACTCTTCCTTCCTCATCGCGTTTCGCGTGGCCTTCGATGGTCCGTACTTTTTTTCCCTCAAAGTAATGCGCGCCGGTGATGCAGGTGCGCACTTCTTCGCTGGTGCCGTCGGGGTTGTCGACGATCACCACGCAGGCGTGACAGATGCCCTGACCGCAGCCTAAACGAGAGCCGGTGAGGTTTTTGTATTCGTGCAGGTAATCGATCATCGGCAGGTCATCAGGGATGTCCACCGGGCCGACGGTTTGACCGTTGAGGGTCAGTTGGAGCGGACGGTTAGCCATTGAGGGCCTCCTTGATGCGTGCAGAAGTGATAGGCAGGTCGCGGACCCGTTTGCCGATGGCGTGTGCCACAGCGTTACCGATGGCACCAACCACCGGGATCATCACCACTTCGGCAATGCCCTTCGATGGATCGCTCGGCGACAGCGGCGGCAGGATTTCAGACGTCTGCTTCCAGACCGCCACATGGCGCGCCATCGGCAAGCGGTAACGGTTGAAGTTCCAGTCACCCTCCCCCGGCCCGCCTTCGTACAGCGGCATCTCTTCCATCAACGCATGACCAATGCCCATGGCGATCCCGCCTTCGATCTGGCCCTTGACCAGTTCTTCCACCAGCACCCGACCGCACTCGACCCACGAATGATGGTTAAGCACTTGTACTTCGGCCGAGCCTTTGTTGACTTTTACTTCCACCAGCGTCGCGACCGGGCTGTAGTAAGTCACTGCCGCGTTGTTCAGCTGAGTGTCGGGGTAATGCACGTTCTGACGATCCAGCAGATGGAAACCGGCGCTGTTCATCTGCGCCTTTTTCACGCGCGGAGCGCCGTCGCCGTACTTGACCGCCAAGCCATCGAGCGGCAGACGTTCGCGCACGCCGTCGATGCTGAACTCGGCATCGGCCCAGCTCCAGCGGTTGAAACCGTGCACGGTCGCACCAGTGACCAGGCCACGCTCATGGGCGTGCTTGGCCAGCTGCTCAAAGCTCAGCGGCTGCATGCCGTTAGCGGTGAGTTTGCCGTCGACCCAGTGCGCATCTTCGCGACGCACCACGTAAGGGTTGGCCGCACCGCCGTAAGGACCCTGACTCCAGATCTGCATCGCCGCCGGCCACAAGCCGTGGTTGAACAGTACGCGTGCCGCTTCACGGGTGGCGTGGCTGAAGTAGTAGGCGGAGTTGGTGGCCGACGAGGCCGAGGCGATCTTGCCGACCCAACGCGGGTTACGCAGCAAACTGTCTTGCTCGGCCTGACTCATGATGTAGGGGTTGCCGCCGCTGATCAGCTGCAACTCTTTCCATTCGGTCTCGCCGGTCTTCACTTCAGTCGCCGCAACGCCGAGGAAATCGGCCACGACCAAGGCTTGAGAGGTGGACATGCCGGTGCCGATCTCGATACCGATGTGGCGCAGAGTGATGTGCCCTTGCGCGGTGAACTCGACGCTCGCCATCGGCGCTTCGGAACCGGTGCCGAAGTCTTTCTGGCAGATGGCGAAACCGACGCCGTACCAGTTGTCCGGGTCCTGCGCTTCGCGTTGCTTTTTGATCGCATCGCGGTTTTTCCAGACGTCGTGAACGGCGGCCTTGTCGAGAATTTCGTGCAAGCGCAACGCACCCGCTGGCACCGCGCCCTGGGTGTTTTTCATGCCCGAGACCATGGCGTTTTTCTTGCGCAGGTCAATGGCATCGATGCCGAGGCGACCGGCGATTTCATCGACCATCATTTCGGTGGATGCCATGCTTTGCAGGGTGCCGTAGCCACGCATCGAGCCAGCTTCAACGGCGCGTGAATGATAAGCCGTAACCTGCAAGTCGTTCTGTGGCATGTAATAGATCGACTGCGCCGCTGTGGCACCAACTGCCGCCACGGATGGGCTGTAGTTGATCCGGCCACCGCCGTCGACGCTCATTTCGGCGCGGAAAATCTTGAAGCTGTGATCGGTCTTGTCCACGGCCAATTGATAGCGGATGTCGAACGGGTGACGCTTGATACCGCTCTGGAATTGCTCGTAGCGGTCGTTGGCCAGACGCACTGGCACACCCGCGCCGTACAACGCCGCAAGGGCGGCGTAGTAGACGAAAATGTTGTGGTCCTTGGAACCGTAACCCACGGTGTAACCCGGGTGCATATTCAGGTTGGCCAGGCCGAAGCGCGACGGCGCGATCATCTTCGCGGTCTCGGTCGCCGCTTCCAGTGGGCACTGGGTCGCCACCACGAAATGCAGGGTCTTGGTTGCCGGGTCGTACCAACCGTTGCCGTTGTCCGGCTCCAACGCGGCCGGTTCAATCGATGGCGTCTTGTAGCGCTCGTCAAACACCAGCCAGTTGTCCGGCGGCGTGTCGATCTGCTGCTTCATGCGATCAGCGTAAAACAACCCGCGCTCGGTCAGATTACCGTGCAAGTTCGGCTGGGAATTCCACACCGGGCGACGGTTTTTCAGCATCGGGAACAGAATCGAGTCCTTCAGGCTGGCGAATTCATCTTCGTCCGCCGAGGTCGCACCGCCCACACGCACATAGCGAAAGCTGCCGTAGGGGTCGCGTTCGTAGAACGGCGCTTTATCACCGTAGCGGATTGCTTTGTCATTGAATTTCAGTTTGGCCTTGGCCTGACGGAAACGCTCGAAGTCGTTCCAGATAAGGATCGCCACCGGATGACCGATGAACATTGGCACCTTGCCTTCTGGCAGCAGCGGATCCGGCGCGTGTTCTTCCGGGAAGACGATGCCGTCTTTCTCCAGGTCGGTGGCGGTGACGATGCGGTCAGGCTGCAATTCGGCGCCGAGCCACGACAGGTCCATGCCCGCGTAGATGCGGTCGGCCTTGATGGTTTTCAGCAGCATGGCGTGGCCTTGCTGCTGCGGCCAGCCCGGCATGTCCTTGGCGCGGATGTCGCGGGCAAAGACTTTGCTGCCGCAGACCTTCGACAAGGCATCGTTACGCGAGCGCGCCTTGCCGTTGTTGCCGAGCCATTGCTCGGACGGCACGGTCACGCTGTTTTCCATCAAGGCGGCGAGCGCCTGACTGCTGAGCGGTGTGAGCGTCACGCTCACACCCGCCACCAGCCCGCCCTGAAGGAACGAGCGCCGGGATATATCACGGTTGGACATGGATCATCCTCTGGACGGTTAGGGACCCGCCCTTTTGATTATGTACTGGAAATCTCGAGTCGTGCAGAAACCCTAATTGACGAAACAAAGGGCTGAAATGACAGTGCAAAGCTGACCGAAAGGTTAAGTTTATAGGCTTATGCGCTTGCGGCAAACAGCCCAAAGCAAAAAACTGACCAGCGAATCAAAATACTGTGATTATTTATTACAAGAATTGATGAGATCAGCAGGCGTGAGGCCAAGACCCACCCTGCAAGACGTCGTCATCGCGAAAGACCTACAGGCGGTCAAGGAGAAAGGTATGCAGAAAGCCCTGGCAAGGGAGAGTACAAGAGGAGGAAAAGCCAAATTTCAGACACAAAAAACCCCGGTCTTTCGACCAGGGTCTTTGCTATCGACTCGAAGTAAACACCGGCATAACCAGTGGCTTTCTTCGTAGCTCCAAGGCGTTCAGTAGGCCTTGTAGCAGATATGGCGCAGCGGACGGGACTCGAACCCGCGACCCCCGGCGTGACAGGCCGGTATTCTAACCGACTGAACTACCGCTGCGTATCGCTTTGGACTTTCGCCCAAGTAACTCGTCTGATTGAAAACTCAGAAGCTTTTCAATCTCGAACCAGATAACTCTGACCCGGAAAATATGGCGCAGCGGACGGGACTCGAACCCGCGACCCCCGGCGTGACAGGCCGGTATTCTAACCGACTGAACTACCGCTGCGCGTCGGTGGAGGCTTTTTACAGCTTCCATCTTGCTTACGCAAGACTCTCGGAAGTGGTGGGTGATGACGGGATCGAACCGCCGACATTCTGCTTGTAAGGCAGACGCTCTCCCAGCTGAGCTAATCACCCGTTTGCATCTCCGAGGCCGCGAAATTTACGCAGGTACCGAACCTAAGTCAATAGCAGGATTGAAGTTTTTTCAAAACAGCTGCAAGAGGCAAGCTTCAAGCCACAAGCGGAAGCCGTCACGCGTGCAGCCGGCATAACACTGTCGAGCTTTAACTTGCAGCTTGAAGCTTGAAACTGCTTTTCACTGCTCGTATATCATCTTCTTGGTCATGCCGCCATCGACTACAAATTCCTGGCCCGTAACAAAACCGGCATTCTTCGACAGCAACCACGCCACCATCGCCGCGACATCTTCGACCGTCCCTACCCTGCCCGCCGGATGCTGGGCATGATCGGCATCCGTCAGTGGCTCGGCACGCCGCACAGAAGGGTCTCGCGCATCGATCCAGCCAGGGCTGACCGCATTCACACGTATTTCCGGCCCAAGGCTGATCGCCAATGCGTGAGTCAGCGCTAATAAGCCGCCCTTGCTGGCCGCGTAAGCCTCTGTGTCAGGCTCCGACTGCCCGGCACGGGTCGAGGCCAGGTTGACGATTGCACCGCTGTGCGCGCGCAGGTACGGCGCACAGTGCTTGGCCAATAGCATCGGCCCACTGAGGTTCACCGCCAACACGCGGTTCCAGTAGGCCAGATCGAGGCTTTCCAGCGTAATGTTGTGCGGATCGGCCACCGCCGCGTTGCACACCAGCGCATCCAGGCGCCCGAACTGGCCCAGCACCTCGGCAACACCCAACGCCACCTGCCCTTCATTCGAGACATCCATGGCGATAAACCAGGCATTGTCGCCCAGCACCTTCGCCACTTTCGAACCGCGCACCCGATCCAGATCGCTCAGCACTACCTGCCAGCCTTCGCTGATCAACCAGGCCGCAATCCCCAACCCAATGCCGCGCGCCGCACCGGTGACCAGTGCAACACGACCATTGGCCCCGGCTGTCGGCGTGGGCAACTCAATCACAAGGCCGCCAACCCGCGCGCCAGGTCGGCTTGCAGGTCAGCCACGTCTTCCAGGCCGACCGCAATGCGGATCAGGCTGTCACGAATGCCCGCCGCTTCACGCTCTTGCGGCGCCAGACGGCCGTGGGAGGTGGTGCTCGGGTGGGTGATGGTGGTCTTGGTATCGCCGAGGTTGGCCGTGATCGATATCAGGCGCGTCGCATCGATAAAGCGCCAGGCGCCCTCTTTGCCGCCCTTGACCTCGAAACTGACCACAGCTCCGAAACCTTTCTGCTGACGTTGAGCCAGTTCGTGCTGTGGATGGCTTTTCAGGCCGGCATAATGGACCTTCTCGATGCCGTCCTGCTGCTCCAGCCACTCAGCCAGTTGCTGGGCATTGGCGCAATGTGCCTTCATCCGCAGGTTCAGGGTTTCGAGGCCCTTGAGGAAAATCCAGGCGTTGAACGGGCTGAGGGTTGGCCCGGCGGTGCGCAGGAAACCGACCACTTCTTTCATTTGCTCGCTGCGACCGGCCACGACGCCGCCCATGCAACGACCCTGACCGTCGATGAACTTGGTTGCCGAGTGCACGACAATGTCCGCACCCATTGTCAGCGGCTGTTGCAATGCCGGGGTGCAGAAGCAGTTGTCGACCACCAGCATCGCGCCTTTGGCGTGAGCGATTTTTGCCAGCGCGGCGATGTCCACCAGCTCCGCCAGCGGGTTCGATGGCGACTCGACAAAAAGCAATTTGGTGTTGGATTTGATCGCCGCGTCCCAACCGGACAAGTCCGCCAGAGGTACGTAATCGACTTCGATGCCGAAGCGCTTGAAGTACTTTTCGAACAGGCTGATGGTCGAACCGAACACGCTGCGAGAAACCAACACATGGTCCCCGGCGCTGCACAGGCTCATCACCACCGCCATGATCGCGGCCATGCCGGTGGCAGTGGCTACGGCTTGCTCGGCACTTTCCAGGGCGGCAATACGCTCTTCGAACGCACGCACGGTCGGGTTGGTGTAGCGCGAGTAGACGTTGCCCGGCACTTCACCGGCAAAGCGTGCCGCCGCGTCGGCAGCGGTACGGAAGACGTAGCTGGAGGTGAAGAACATCGGATCACCGTGTTCGCCTTCYGGCGTGCGGTGCTGACCGGCGCGTACGGCCAGGGTATCGAACGCTACGCCCTCAAGGTCGCTGTCCAGCCGACCGGCATCCCAATCCTGACTCATGCTTTCACTCCTTGCCTTGCTTCTTGATATAGAGAGTCTTTAGTAGATACAAAACCGGCCCCTCAGGGCCGGTAGAAACTCAGTTGTTGTACAGATCGATGATCGCACTGACTGCCTGCGTCTTGACCTTGGAGGCATCGTTACGTGCCTGCTCGATCTTGTTCAGGTATGCCTCGTCGACGTCGCCGGTGACGTATTGGCCATCGAACACCGCGCAATCGAACTTGTCGATCTTGATCTTGCCGCCACCGACCGCTTCGATCAAGTCAGGCAAGTCCTGATAGATCAACCAGTCAGCGCCGATCAGGTCAGCCACGTCCTGGGTCGAACGGTTGTGGGCGATCAGCTCATGGGCGCTCGGCATGTCGATGCCGTAGACGTTCGGGTAGCGAACGGCCGGTGCGGCAGAGCAGAAGTAGACGTTTTTGGCGCCGGCTTCGCGAGCCATCTGGATGATCTGCTTGCAGGTCGTACCGCGAACGATCGAGTCGTCCACCAGCATGACGTTCTTGCCACGGAATTCCAGCTCGATCGCGTTGAGCTTCTGGCGTACGGATTTTTTCCGTGCAGCCTGGCCCGGCATGATGAAGGTCCGGCCAATGTAACGGTTCTTCACGAAGCCTTCGCGGAACTTGACGCCCAAGTGGTTTGCCAGCTCCAGGGCCGCCGTGCGGCTGGTGTCCGGGATCGGGATGACCACGTCGATGTCGTGATCAGGACGTTCGCGCAGGATCTTCTCGGCGAGTTTCTCGCCCATGCGCAGACGGGCCTTGTACACCGAAACACCGTCAATGATCGAGTCCGGACGCGCCAGGTAGACGTGTTCGAAGATGCACGGGGTCAGGGACGGGTTGGTCGCGCACTGACGGGTGTGCAGCTTGCCGTCCTCAGTGATGTAGACCGCTTCGCCTGGTGCCAGGTCGCGAATCAGGGTGAAACCGAGCACGTCCAGGGAAACGCTTTCGGAGGCGATCATGTACTCGACGCCTTCGTCGGTGTGACGCTGACCGAAGACAATCGGGCGGATGCCGTGCGGGTCCCGGAAACCAACGATGCCGTAACCGGTCACCATCGCCACGACTGCGTAGCCACCGACGCAACGGTTGTGTACGTCAGTTACAGCAGCGAAAACGTCTTCTTCGGTTGGCTGCAACTTGCCGCGCTGGGCCAGCTCGTGAGCGAACACGTTCAGCAGGACTTCCGAGTCGGAATTGGTGTTGACGTGGCGCAGGTCAGATTCGTAAATCTCCTTGGCCAGTTGTTCAACGTTGGTCAGGTTACCGTTGTGCGCCAAGGTGATGCCGTACGGCGAGTTGACGTAAAACGGTTGAGCTTCGGCCGAGGTCGAGCTGCCCGCGGTCGGGTAACGCACATGGCCAATACCCATGTGACCGACGAGGCGCTGCATGTGACGCTGATGGAACACGTCACGCACCAGTCCGTTGTCCTTGCGCAGGAATAACCGGCCATCATGGCTGGTCACGATACCTGCAGCGTCCTGGCCGCGGTGCTGGAGGACGGTTAGCGCGTCATACAGCGCCTGATTGACGTTCGACTTACCGACGATACCGACGATGCCACACATGCGACGCAACCCCTACTTAATGGATCTGAACTGAACAACACTCACTGAGGCGTTTTGGCCATCGGCAAGAGTTGATCCTTGAACGGTATCTCAGCGGGTACGCTGATACCGCTGGCAAGCCACTGACTGCTCCACCCGAGAATCAGGTTTTTGGACCAGTCTGCGACCAATAGAAATTTTGGCACGAGCTGCGACTCTTTCCACCACCCGTCCTGCTGTACCGGCCCCAGGCTCAACAGCCCGACCGCCACGACCACCAGCAGCACGCCACGTGCGGCGCCGAAGGCCATGCCGAGGAATCGATCGGTCCCGGAGAGCCCGGTAACGCGAACCAATTCGCCGATAAGATAATTGATCATTGCGCCTACGATTAACGTGGCGACAAACATGATGGCACAGCCCGTGATCACACGAGCCGACGGCGTTTGGATATATCCGGCGAGGTACTCGGACAATGAACCACCGAACATCCAGGCAACGGCTCCTGCAATGATCCAGGTCACCAGCGACAACGCTTCTTTGACGAAGCCGCGGCTCAGACTGATCAATGCGGAGATGGCGACGATTGCAACGATCGCCCAGTCAACCCAGGTAAATGGCACAGTGCAGCCTACAGACGGATAAGGCGGCGCATTTTAGCAGAGCCCATGCTGATCGGTAAGCGGCGATTGTCAGTGCATTTCAAATCGGGGCGATAGTTTTTAACCGCGCTCAGGCTGGAAACGCACGACAAAACCCTTGAGGTTATGTTGGCGGCTCAACAAGTCGCGCAGACGATCGGCTTCGGCACGCTCGATCAACGGCCCGACGAACACTCGATTCTTGCCATCGGCCGAGCGGATGTAGGCGTTATAGCCTTGGCTGCGCAGGGTTTTCTGCAGGCTTTCCGCGCTTTGGCGATTCGACAGGCTGGCCACTTGAATCGACCAGCTGATCGACAGGCCATTGGCATCGATGCGACTTTGCGTGGTATCCGGCTTGGCCGGTGCGGCCCCGATGGGCTGCGCGGGTGGCGTCGTAGACTTGGCAACTGGCGCAGGTGCCGGAGCGACCGGTTTGGCGACAGGCGCCGGAGCCACAGGTATTGCCGGGGCAATGGGCGTCGACGGCGCTTCCTGCTGAGCGATTTCATCATCACTCGGCACAGGCTCTTGAGGCAACGCCTGCGGCTCAGGCACCGCTACTGGCTCGACCTGCACTTGCGGCAGCTCCGGTGCGTGCGGCATCGCCGGTGCATCGACCGTCACCTGACGCTGCTCATCCTGACGGGAAAACAGCATGGGCAGGAAAATCACCGCCAGCGCCACCAGCACCAGCGCGCCGACCATGCGTTGTTTGTAGGCCTTATCCAGCAATGCCATTTGCCGCTTCCTCCGTGGAGCGCCGGGCCAACCATTCAAGAGCCTCGGCGACACAATAAAATGATCCGAACAACAGTATCTCGTCGTCGCTCGTCGCCAGCGCGCTCTGCCCTTCCAGGGCTGCCGCCACGCTGTCATAGGACGTTACCGACGCGCCAAGGTTCTGCAACGCAGCCTGCAAATCGGCAACCGGGCGCGCACGCGGCGAGTCCAGCGGCGCGACCGCCCAATGCTGGACACTAGCACTCAATTCACCGACAACACCATCCAGATCCTTGTCCGCCAGCAAACCGAACACTGCCAGACGCTTGCCGATCGGCGGTTGACTGGCCAAGCGGCGAGCCAGGTACTCGGCGGCGTGCGGGTTATGCCCCACATCCAGCAACAGGTTCAGGCGCTTGCCCTGCCAGTCGAACTGCCGGCGGTCGAGACGCCCGACCACCCGCGTCATTTTCAGCGCATCAATAATCTGTGTGTCCACCCACGGCAAGCCGAGCAGCAGATAAGCCTGCAGGGCCAATGCGGCGTTTTCCATCGGCAGATCGAGCAACGGCAGATCGTGCAACTCGACCGCTCGCCCTTGAGCGTCGAGCCCGCGCCATTGCCAGTTGTGATCCGTCACGCCGAGGTCGAAATCGCGGCCACGCAGGAAAAACGGGCAAGCCAGCTGGCGCGCCTTGTCCAGCAGCGGTTGTGGAGGATTCAGATCACCACAGAGCGCAGGCGCGCCCTGACGGAAGATGCCGGCCTTCTCGAAGGCCACAGATTCACGGGTATCACCCAGATAATCCGCATGGTCGACGCCGATGCTGGTGACCAGCGCCATGTCGGCATCCACCACATTGACCGTATCCAGACGCCCACCCAGACCGACTTCAAGCACCACGGCATCGAGACCGGCCTGTTGAAACAGCCAGAACGCTGCCAGGGTGCCCATTTCGAAATACGTCAGGGACGTGTCGCCACGACCAGCCTCGACTGCAGCAAACGCTTCGCACAGTTCGGCATCCGTGGCTTCGACGCCGTTGACCTGCACCCGCTCGTTGTAACGCAACAGGTGCGGAGAATTGTAGACACCAACGCTCAGGCCCTGCGCCCGCAGCAACGAGGCCACGAATGCGCAGGTCGAACCCTTGCCGTTGGTGCCGGTGACCGTAATCACCCTGGGCGCCGGCTTGCCCAGCCCCATGCGGGACGCTACCTGTTGCGAACGTTCCAGGCCCATGTCGATGGCCGAAGGGTGCAACTGCTCAAGGTAGGCGAGCCACTCGCCAAGGGTGCGCTCAGTCATACGTTCGCAGGTACCGGCGGAACCACGATTGGCTCGATTGGCGCAGCGACGAATTGCGGCGTCGGCAGACCCATCATTTGCGCCAGCAGGTTGCCCAGACGCGGACGCAGCTCCTGACGGTGAATGATCATGTCGATGGCGCCGTGCTCCAGCAGGAATTCGCTGCGCTGGAAGCCTTCCGGCAGCTTTTCACGCACGGTTTGTTCGATCACGCGTGGACCGGCAAAGCCGATCAGCGCTTTCGGCTCACCGACGATGACGTCACCGAGCATCGCCAGGCTGGCGGAAACACCGCCGTAGACCGGGTCGGTCAGTACGGAGATGAACGGAATGCCTTCTTCACGCAGACGCGCCAGTACCGCCGAGGTCTTGGCCATTTGCATCAGGGAGATAAGGGCTTCCTGCATCCGCGCGCCACCGGAAGCGGCAAAGCAGATCATCGGGCATTTCTTTTCCAGGGCATAGTTGGCGGCGCGAACAAAACGCTCACCAACGATGGCGCCCATCGAACCACCCATGAAGGAGAATTCGAACGCAGATACCACAACCGGCATGCCCAGCAAGGTGCCGCTCATGGAGATCAGCGCATCTTTTTCGCCAGTCTGCTTCTGGGCAGCGGTCAGGCGATCCTTGTACTTCTTGCCGTCACGGAATTTCAGACGGTCAACCGGCTCCAGGTCCGCGCCCAGTTCGGCACGGCCTTCAGCGTCGAGGAAGATATCAATGCGGGCGCGGGCGCCGATGCGCATGTGGTGGTTGCACTTGGGGCAAACATCCAGGGTCTTTTCCAGCTCCGGACGGTACAGCACAGCCTCGCAAGACGGGCATTTGTGCCACAGACCTTCAGGCACCGAGCTCTTCTTGACCTCGGAACGCATGATCGAAGGGATCAGTTTGTCTACTAACCAGTTGCTCATGCTTTCTTTCTCCAGTACCGGCGGCCCGAACGCTCTGGTTCGCAGCCCCGCGTATGCCCTTGAGCTAAATTCATTTGTGTGGCGATGATCGTTCGGGTGGCCGGGTCAGTGAAAGCGACCTGCGTACAACCCGTAAATCCTCAGCCATGCCTGCTTTGTGCAGGTGCACCTCTTTTGTACACAGCAGTGGACGGCGGCAGTCTGCCAGCCGTCACATCATCGGCTGGTTCAAAAAATCGCAGCCTCGTTTCACTCGACAGCTCCCACAACCGCCTTGATGAATGCCTGAATCTTTGCGTGATCCTTGATGCCCCTGCTCGCCTCTACCCCACCGCTGACGTCCACGGCGTAAGGCCGGACCCGGGCAATCGCCCCGGCGACATTATCGGGGGTCAAACCGCCCGCCAGAATGATCGGCTTGCTCAAGCCTTGCGGTATCAGAGACCAGTCGAACGCCTCACCGGTTCCACCGGGTAAGCCTTCGACATAGGCGTCCAACAGGATACCGCTGGCGCTGGGGAACGCATCGCAGGCTGCCGCGATGTCGTCACCTGCCTTGACCCGTAGCGCCTTGATGTACGGCCGATGCCAGCCTTCGCACTCGGCAGCCGTTTCGTCGCCATGGAACTGCAACAGGTCCAGCGGCACGGCATCGAGCAGCTCGCCCAACTCGCAACGACTGGCATTGACGAACAAACCCACGGTGGTGACGAACGGCGGCAGCGCCTTGATAATCTCGCGCGCCTGCTGAAACGTCACGGCCCGGGGGCTTTTGGCGTAGAACACAAACCCGATGGCATCGGCCCCGGCCTCGACCGCCGCCAACGCATCTTCTATGCGGGTGATCCCGCAAATCTTGCTGCGAACGGCAGACATGTCGATAAATCCTCTGGGCAAATCCGGGGAAGTCCCGGATGGTAACAAATGCGTTCGAGGGCGTCAGCCGTCAAGTTCTGTGAAACCGGTCAGGAAGTGTGGACCAATGTAACGCTCGGGCAATTGGAACTCATCACGGTACTCGACCTGCACCAGATACAGGCCGAACGGATGCGCCGTCACCCCGCCGGAACGGCGAATGCGGCTTTTCAACACCTCCTTCATCCACTCCACCGGGCGCTCGCCGGTACCGATGGTCATCAGCACGCCCGCAATGTTGCGCACCATGTGGTGCAGGAACGCACTGGCACGGATGTCCAGCACGATCATCTTGCCGTGACGCGTAACCCGCAAATGATGCAGTTCCTTGATCGGCGACTTGGCCTGGCACTGCCCGGCGCGGAACGCACTGAAATCATGCGTACCCACCAGGTACTGCGCCGCTTCAGCCATGCGCTCGACGTCCAGCGGGCGGTGATTCCAGGTGATTTCTTCATTGAGGTGCGCCGGACGGATCTGATCGTTGTAGATCACATAGCGGTAGCGCCGTGCGATGGCTTTGAACCGCGCGTGAAAATGCGCCGGCATCACCTTGGCCCAGCTGACGCTGACGTCATGCGGCAAATTGATGTTGGCACCCATGACCCAGGCCTTCATCGAACGTTCGACCTGCGTGTCGAAATGCACCACCTGACCGCACGCATGCACCCCAGCGTCCGTTCGTCCGGCGCACAGCAGCGACACCGGTGAATCGGCGACTTTGGACAAGGCTTTCTCAAGGGTTTCCTGCACCGTGAGCACGCCGGAGGCCTGGCGTTGCCAGCCACGATAGCGCGAGCCTTTGTATTCAACGCCCAATGCGATCCGGAAAAAGCCATCGGCCGCCATTTCGGCAGCCGGATTATCTATATTTGCCAAGGGGTGACAGCCTGCTGATGTGCGCAAAGGCGGGCATTATAAGGCCGCTTGAGCGGGACGCCAGAGGCGTGTGTCTTTTGTTCATTGGCCTCCCACCCTGAAATGCATACCCCCTGTGTGAGTGAGCCTGCTCGCGATAGCAATAGACCGAACACCCTCAACTCACCGCGAAAACAAAAACGGCAGCCTCAATGGGCTGCCGTTATGTTTACTGCTGATTGATCACTCAAGCCAGATGCGAAAGCATTTCCTTGGCTTCGATCCTCTGCCCGGCATCCCCCTCGGTCAGTACCTCATTGAGGATGTCCCGTGCGCCATCTTTGTCGCCCATTTCGATGTAGGCCTGGGCCAGATCGAGCTTGGTAGCGACTTCATCCGTACCGGAGAGGAAGTCGAAGTCCGGCTCATCAGCTGCCGATGCCATAGCGTCTTCTGCGGTAAAGCTCGGCTCGCCAATGCTCTGGGACAGACGCTCCAGCTCGGCGTTGACGTCACCCAACTCAGATTCAAAGGCGTCCGGAATATCAGCGATGCGAGGCTCGGCCGGAGTCACGTCTATTTCATCAGCCAGTGACAGGTCAAAATCGGCAGGCAGATCCAGATCGTCCTGCGGCACTTCAGGCACGACAGGCAAATCCTTCACACCCTCGCCCAGTTCCAGCAAGAAGTCGTCTTCAGCAAGGATGCCCGGCGACGCCTCTGCGCCCAGATCCATGTCCAGATCGAAGTCCGACAGGTCGTCGAGGTTTTCCTTGATGTCAGTTTGCTGCTGCAACACCGATTCAAAGCTCAAATCGTCATCCAGCGGGAACTCGTCCAGCTCGGTCGACGTGTCTGCTTCTGGCGCAACCACGGCCGGGGAAGCAGCTTCCAGGTCGTCCAGGCTCAAGTCGAAAGCGCTGTCGAAGTCGTCATCGACAGGTGCCGGGGCTTGCGGCTCGTCCAGCAGCAGGTCTTTGACGTATTGAGCGTCCAGTTCTGCGGCGATGGCCGCTGCGGCCAGACCACTTGCGGCGACCACAGCCATGGCCGGGAAGCGTGCCTTGAGTTTTTCGACCTGGGCGAAGTTATCGCCGTTGGCGACCAGCTGGCGCTCCTGGCCAACGAATGCATCACGATCGCCCTGCTGACCGTAAACCTCCATCAGCTTCAAACGCAGCTCACTGCGTTGCGGTTCTTGCTTGATGCCGTCCTCCAGCAACGCGGCAGCCTGGTTCAGGCGACCGGCAGTGATATGCGACTGTGCTTTGCTCAGCACATCGTCATCAGGCTCGGCGGCAGGCGACACCAACGGTGCGGCTATTGGTGCAGTGACTACAACCGGCGCAATCACTGGTGCGGGTGCAGGAGCAGGAGCAGGAGCAGGGATTGGCGCAGTGGCGAGTTTTACGCTCGGAGGCAGAACTTCCAGCCCGTCRAAACTGCTATCCGACAGGTCGCTGTCAAAGGACAAGTCCTGCCCTTCTGACAAGGCACGGGCCATGCGCAGGTGTTTCTCGGCTTCTTGCTGAGCTTTGCGGCGACGCGCCAGCAACAGCAGCAGGAGCGCCAGAACCACCGCACCACCACCGATCAGCCCCAACAGGACAGGGTTGGCCAGCAGCTCGTTGAATTTCTGGTCACCGGAGACAACCGGTGCCGGCTCGGTTGTCGGTTCGGCAGGCACGGAAGCGGCTTCTGGCGCAGGTGCTGCCGGCGCTACGTCAGCCGGCGCCGTCGCAGGGTCGGTTGCCAACTCAGCCGACATGGCCGGAGCGGCCGTTGCAGCAGGTGCACTCGCCGCACCTTCGGCCTGCAACTTGGCCAGTTGATTGTTCTTCAGCTCGATCAGGCGTTGCAGCTTATCCACCTGACTTTGCAGATCAGTCATGCGGCTTTTCAGTTCAGCGTTGTCGCGACGCGTCGTGTCGAGGCTTTCCTGGGTCACGGCCAGCTTGTTGCTCAGGTTCTTGGCATCGCCCGCAGCGCCTTTACCACCCGCCTTGCCGGTTTCGGCCGAGACCAGGCTCAGTTTGTCGTTGGCGTCTTGTGCAGCACCGGCGTCAGCGTTACCACGTTTGGTGGCATCAAGTTGTTGCTGGCCGGTGCCGGGTTTCGCCACATAACGACGACCCTGGCGCCACGCGGTGTTCTGCGCGGCCACTTCAGCGATTGCCTTGGGGTGTGGCAGGCTGGTGGCTTGCGCCTGATCCGGCAGGCGCAGCACCTGACCGGTTTTCAGGCGGTTGATGTTGCCGTCGATAAAGGCATCCGGGTTGAGCGCCTGGATCGCCAGCATGGTTTGCTGAACCGAGCCACCGTTGCGCGCCTTCGCGGCGATTTCCCACAGGGTGTCGCGCGGCGAGGTGGTGTGTTGAGTCGGTTGGGTGGCGCCGGTCACGGGGGCCGTGACGGTCTGAGTCGGCGCGGGCTGCGCAGCCGCTTCAGCGGTCTGCGGCGAGAATTTGGACGGATCGAGCAGCACACTGTAATCGCGTAGCAGGCGACCGTTAGGCCACATCACCTGAACCAGGAATTTCACCATCGGTTCGGACAGTGGCTTGCTGGAAGTCACACGCAGGATGCTTTTACCACTGGCGTTGAGCACCGGTGTGAAGGTCAGGTCATTGAGAAATGCCTGGCGGTCGACACCGGCCTTGGCGAAGTCTTCGGGCGAGGCCAGGCTCGGCACCACTTCAGCAACCGTAAGGTCCTTGACGTCCAGCAGCTCGATTTCCGCTACCAAGGGTTGGTTCAGCGTCGACTTCAGGGTCAATTCCCCGAGCCCGAGGGCATGTGCCATGCCGGAGGACAGCGCAGAGGCGGCCGCAATTGCTAACACCAGTTTGCGAACTTGAACCATAGCCTCATCCTTTGTTTGAACATTCCTCGGCCAGCGAGAAGGTCTTGAGAGTCGCTGCCGTAAGGCATTGCGCGCGGCGTCGACGTGTCATCGCGCGCGATCGTATCTTGCATGCTCCGCAAAGCCTCGCAAGGTGGCTTTCCTTCAGCACCGCGGCGAAGCATAGCGCCCGGCTAGAATCATTCTGCAAATTGCTGCCAAGTATCTTTTACAGCAGGTCTTTTATCAACAATTCAGCCACCTGCACAGCATTCAGCGCGGCGCCTTTGCGTACGTTATCTGACGTCAGCCACACATTAAGTTCCGACAGGTCGTCGATACCGCTGCGAACCCGACCGACGTACACCACGTCCTGCCCCACCGCATCACCCACTGCGGTCGGATAATCGCCGGCCTCGACCAGTTCGATACCGGGCGCATCTTCCAGCGCCGCGTTGACTTTCGCCAGGTCGACAGGACTCGCTGACTGCAAGGTCACACTAAAGCTATCGCCAAAAAATACCGGGGCTTGAATGCAAGTAACGGAAATCTTTAATGACGGCAGCGCCAACACCTGCCGCAACTCGCGCACCAGGCGTTTTTCCAGCAGCGTATGGCCTTGCTCGTCCGGTTTGCCGACCTGAGCCAGCAGGTTGAAGGCCATTTGCCGATCGAAGAACGTCGGCTCCAGCGGACGCACATTCAGCAGCTCGGYGGTTTGCCGGGCCAGCTCCGTCACCGCTTCGCGCCCTTGGGCAGAGACCGCCAGACTGGCGGTCACGTTGACCCGCTGCAGGTCGATCACGCCAAGCAACGGCGCCAGCACCACGGCCAGGGTGGTGGCCGACGGGCTCGGACTGCTGACCTGGAAGGGTTTTTTCAAGCCTGCCAACACTTCGGCATTGGCTTCCGGCACCACTTGCGGCGCCTGATCGGCCGGCAAAGCGCCAGACAGATCGATCAACGAGCAACCGGCAGCGCTGGCGCGCGAGGCGAAACTGAGAGTGACCGCCGGGCCGGCCGCGAAGAACACCAATTGGACTTTACTGAAATCGAATTCATCGACTTCCCGCACCCGCACATTCTTGCCGCGAAAAGGCACCGAGTGCCCGGCCGATTCGCTGCTCGCCAGCAAGTGCAGATTTGCGACCGGGAAGTCGCGYTCTTCAAGAATCTGCACCAGCGTTTCGCCGACAGTACCGGTGGCGCCGATCACGGCAATATCAAAGGACTGGCTCATGGTTCTACCTCAGGCGAAACGGGGGGAGCGGCACTTTACCGGGTGGGTGGCGTGCAGGCAATTCGCACCTCCCCTGATCATTCCCACGCTCCGCGTGGGAATGCATCCCCTGACGCTCTGCGTCACATAAAGAACCGGGACGCGGAGCCTCCCAGGCGGCATTCCCACGCAGAGCGTGGGAACGATCGGAGGAATAAAAAAACCCGTACCTCTTTCAAGGCACGGGTTCTTTTATTGCTTCAATCGATCAACGCTCAAGCAGAATCCGCAGCATGCGACGCAGCGGTTCGGCTGCGCCCCACAGCAGTTGGTCGCCGACGGTGAAGGCACCGACGAATTGCGAACCCATGTTCAGCTTGCGCAGACGGCCAACCGGCACGTTCAGGGTGCCGGTGACCTTGGTCGGGCTCAGCTCCTGCATGCTGATGTCGCGGTTGTTCGGCACCAGCTTGACCCAAGGGTTGTGCTGGCTGATCAGCCCTTCGATGTCGGCGATCGGCACGTCTTTGTTCAGTTTGATGGTCAGCGCCTGGCTGTGGCAGCGCATGGCGCCGATGCGCACGCAGATGCCGTCGACCGGGATCGGGCTCTTGAAGCGACCGAGGATTTTGTTGGTCTCGGCCTGGGCCTTCCACTCTTCGCGGCTCTGACCGTTCGGCAGTTCCTTGTCGATCCACGGGATCAGGCTGCCGGCCAGCGGTACGCCGAAGTTTTCGGTCGGGTACGCTTCGCTGCGCATGGCTTCGGCCACACGACGGTCGATGTCGAGGATGGCGCTGGCCGGGTCAGCCAGTTGATCGGCGACAGCAGCGTGGGTCGCACCCATTTGCTTGATCAGTTCACGCATGTTCTGCGCGCCGGCACCGGAGGCCGCCTGATAGGTCATGGCGCTCATCCACTCCACCAGACCGGCTTCAAACAGACCGCCCAGGCCCATCAGCATCAGGCTGACGGTGCAGTTGCCGCCGATGTAGTTCTTGGTGCCCGCATCCAGCTGCTGGTCGATAACCTTGCGGTTGACCGGGTCCAGGACGATGACTGCATCATCCTGCATGCGCAGGCTGGAAGCGGCGTCGATCCAGTAACCCTGCCAGCCGGCTTCACGCAGCTTGGGGAATACTTCGCTGGTGTAGTCGCCACCTTGGCAGGTCAGAATCACGTCGAGGGTTTTCAGCTCTTCAATGCTGTAAGCGTCCTTGAGCGGAGCAATGTCCTTGCCCACGGACGGGCCTTGGCCACCGACATTGGAAGTGGTGAAAAACACCGGCTCAATAAGATCGAAATCCTGCTCTTCCAGCATCCGCTGCATGAGCACGGAACCGACCATACCGCGCCAACCGATCAGACCTACACGTTTCATCGCAACTACACCTTCTTAAAAAAGTGGGCCGCTGCTTTCGAAGTTGAAAATGGCAGCGGGCCCGAGAGATTACAGATTCCGCAGCGCGGCGACTACTGCGTCGCCCATTTCCTGCGTACCGACTTTAGTGCAACCCGCCGACCAGATGTCACCTGTGCGCAGGCCTTGGTCMAGCACCAGGCTCACGGCTTTCTCGATGGCATCGGCTGCGGCCTGCTGGTTGAAGCTGTAACGCAACATCATCGACACCGACAAAATGGTCGCCAACGGGTTGGCAATGCCCTTGCCAGCGATGTCCGGCGCCGAACCGTGGCACGGCTCATACATGCCCTTGTTGTTGGTGTCCAGGGACGCCGACGGCAGCATGCCGATGGAACCGGTGAGCATCGAGGCCTGGTCGGACAGGATGTCGCCGAACATGTTGTCGGTGACGATCACGTCGAACTGCTTCGGTGCACGCACCAGTTGCATGGCGGCGTTGTCGACGTACATGTGGCTCAGTTCGACTTGCGGGTAATCCTTGGCCACTTCCTCGAGGATTTCACGCCACAGCTGGCTGGACGCCAACACGTTGGCCTTGTCCACCGAGCACAGCTTCTTGCCACGCACCATGGCCATGTCGAAACCGACGCGGGCGATGCGGCGGATTTCGCTTTCGCTGTAGGGCAGGGTGTCGTAGGACTGACGCTCGCCGTTTTCCAGGGTGCGCGTGCCGCGCGGCGCGCCGAAGTAGATACCGCCGGTCAGTTCACGGACGATCAGGATGTCCAGGCCGGCCACGATTTCCGGCTTGAGGCTGGAAGCCTCGGCCAGTTGCGGGTACAGGATCGCCGGACGCAGATTGCCGAACAGGCCCAGTTGCGCACGGATTTTCAGCAGACCACGCTCAGGGCGGATGTCACGCTCGATGGTGTCCCATTTCGGGCCGCCCACGGCACCCAGCAACACAGCGTCGGCTGCGCGGGCACGCTCCAGGGTTTCGTCGGCCAATGGTACGCCGTGCTTGTCGATGGCCGCGCCGCCGATCACGTCGTGGCTCAGTTCGAAGCCCAGGCTGTACTTGTCGCTGGCCAGTTCCAACACCTTGACCGCTTCGGCCATGATTTCCGGGCCAATACCGTCACCTGGGAGAATCAGAATCTGCTTGCTCATGCTTTCCTCGTGTCATCAGTCGGTGCGCCCCTTGGGCACACCCGGAAAAATTCTATCGCTCGGCCATCAGAACCAGCACATCGGTGCTGAACGAACCATCGGCCTCAATCTCGAAATATTCGCGTACTTCGTTACCCATCGATCGCTGCAACTCGCGGATGGCAGCGCGCATCACTTCAGGTGTACGCATGCGCTCAACCCAGCTGTTGTACTCCAGACGCAGACGTTGACGCGTGGTGCTGCGGGTATTCAGCCCCGCTTCGCTGACCTGACGCAACCACTCGCCGGCGGAATAATCGCGCACATGGCTGGTGTCGCGCAGCACTTCGACGCTTTGCAGGTAAGTGTCGAACAACGGACTGCCCGGTGACAACACATCGATAAACGCCGCCACGCCACCCGGCTTCAGCACCCGACGAACTTCCCGCAGCGCCAGGCCGAGATCGCTCCAATGGTGCGCCGAATATCGGCTGAACACGAAGTCGAACTCGCCATCGGCGAACGGCAGGCGCTCGGCGGCACCGAGGACCGTCGATACGTTGCTCAACCCACGATCAACGGCCGCACCGGCTACCACGTCGAGCATCTGCCGGGACAGGTCGTAGGCCACCACTTCCTTGACCAGCGAGGCGACGTGAAAACTCACATGGCCGGCGCCGCAGCCCAGGTCCAGTACTCGGGCATCGCCCTGCCCGGCCAGTTCAGCCTGTAGCAGCGCAAATTCGGTGCCTTGAGCGTGAACGGCGCTGCTCAGGTAGGCCGAGGCCTGTTCACCGAATTGCTTTTGGACGACCTGGGTGTGCTGGGCGGTGCTGGTCATAGTCATGTCCCTGATATTTGTGGTGTCTGGGCTCGCGATGAGGCCGGTCCTATCTACATAAATTTCAGCTCAATCAAGCGTCGCGAAACAACCAGGGCTGGCTCGCACGGTGCCTGGCCTCGAACGTCGCAATCGCCTCATGGTCCTGCAACGTCAGGCCGATATCGTCCAGACCGTTCAACAGACAATGTTTGCGGAACGCATCAATCTCAAAGTTCAGCACCTTGCCATCCGGGCGGGTCACGGTCTGGGCTTGCAGATCAACCTGCAACTGGTAGCCAGGATTCGCTTCAACCTGTTGGAACAGCTCATCCACTTCAGCGTCGCTCAAAATGATCGGCAACAAGCCGTTCTTAAAGCTGTTGTTGAAGAAAATGTCGGCGTAGCTCGGCGCGATGATGCTGCGGAAACCGTATTCTTCCAGCGCCCACGGCGCATGTTCACGGCTGGAGCCGCAACCGAAGTTCTCGCGTGCCAACAAAACGCTGGCGCCTTGATAACGTTCGGCGTTGAGGACGAAGTCCTTGTTCAGCGGACGCTTGGAGTTGTCCTGGTACGGTTGCCCCACATCCAGGTAACGCCATTCATCGAACAGATTCGGGCCAAAACCCGTGCGCTTGATCGATTTCAAGAACTGCTTTGGAATGATCTGATCGGTATCGACGTTGGCACGATCCAAAGGCGCGACAAGACCAGTGTGCTGGGTAAAAGCTTTCATGCTGCGCTCCTTTAGATCAATTCACGGACGTCGATGAAACGACCGTTTACAGCAGCGGCGGCGGCCATCGCCGGGCTGACGAGGTGAGTACGACCACCGGCGCCCTGACGGCCTTCGAAGTTGCGGTTGGAGGTCGAAGCGCAATGTTCGCCCGACTCCAAACGGTCCGGGTTCATCGCCAGGCACATCGAGCAACCCGGCTCACGCCATTCAAATCCGGCTTCGAGGAAGATCTTGTCCAGCCCCTCCGCTTCGGCCTGCGCCTTCACCAGGCCCGAGCCCGGCACCACGATGGCCTGCTTGATGGTCGATGCAACTTTGCGGCCCTTGGCGATCACGGCGGCTGCGCGCAAGTCCTCGATCCGCGAGTTGGTGCAGGAGCCGATGAACACCCGATCCAGCTGAATGTCGGTGATCGCCTGATTGGCGGTCAAACCCATGTACTTCAAGGCGCGCACGATCGAATCGCGTTTGACCAGGTCCATTTCCTTCGCAGGGTCCGGAACGTTCTGATCGACAGCCAACACCATCTCAGGCGAGGTGCCCCAGCTGACTTGCGGCTTGATCTGGGTGGCGTCGAGCTCAACGATGGTGTCGAACGTGGCGTCTTTATCCGACACCAGGTCTTTCCACGCTTCGACGGCCAAGTCCCATTCCGCGCCTTTCGGGGCGAATGGACGGCCCTTCACGTAGGCCACGGTTTTTTCGTCCGCTGCTACCAGACCAACGCGAGCTCCGGCCTCGATGGACATGTTGCAAATGGTCATGCGGCCTTCAACGGACAAGTCACGAATCGCGCTACCGGCGAATTCGATGGCATGGCCGTTACCGCCAGCGGTGCCGATTTTGCCGATAACCGCGAGGACGATGTCTTTGGCCGTCACGCCGAACGGCAATTGGCCTTCGACCGACACCAGCATATTCTTCATTTTCTTGGCGACCAGGCACTGAGTGGCAAGCACGTGCTCGACCTCGGAGGTGCCGATACCGTGAGCCAGGGCACCGAACGCACCGTGAGTCGAGGTATGGGAGTCGCCGCAGACCACAGTCATGCCCGGCAAGGTCGCGCCCTGCTCCGGGCCGATGACGTGGACGATACCTTGGCGAATGTCGTTCATCTTGAATTCGACGATGCCGTATTCATCACAGTTGTCGTCGAGGGTCTGAACCTGCAAACGCGAGACCTGGTCGACAATGGCTTCGATGCCGCCCTTGCGCTCCGGAGTGGTCGGTACGTTGTGGTCCGGGGTCGCGATGTTGGCATCGATGCGCCAAGGCTTGCGCCCGGCCAGACGCAGGCCTTCAAAGGCTTGCGGCGAGGTCACTTCGTGGATGATGTGACGATCGATATAAATCAGCGCCGAGCCATCGTCGCGCTGTTTGACCAAGTGCGAATCCCAGAGCTTGTCGTAGAGCGTTTTGCCGGCCATCAGACGGTTCCTCATCAGCTTGTTTCTATGCCCCGGGTCATGAGCGATTCAATAACCCCTTGGCTTGTGAGGTCGATCCTAGGGGGTTACATTAAATAACTCAAATTCATATTTTTTATGCTTTGGATAACCAACTGGAATACAACAATGGATCTGGCCAACCTCAATGCCTTTATCGCGATTGCCGAGTCCGGGAGCTTCTCCGGTGCAGGTGAACGGCTGCACCTGACCCAACCGGCGATCAGCAAGCGCATCGCCGGGCTGGAGCAGCAATTGAAGGTGCGGCTGTTTGATCGCCTGGGCCGCGAAGTCGGCCTGACCGAAGCCGGCCGCGCCCTGCTGCCACGGGCTTATCAGATACTGAATGTGCTGGACGACACCCGGCGCGCCCTGACCAATCTGACCGGCGAAGTGTCCGGCCGCCTGACCCTTGCCACGAGTCACCATATCGGCCTGCACCGTTTGCCCCCCTTATTAAGGGAGTTCACCCGACGTTACCCACAAGTGGCGCTGGATATTCAGTTCCTCGATTCGGAAGTGGCCTACGAAGAAATCCTCCACGGCCGCGCGGAACTGGCGGTGATTACGTTGGCGCCGGAGCCACACACGCTGGTCAAGGCGACGCCGGTGTGGGACGACCCACTGGATTTCGTGGTTGCCCCGGAGCATTCGCTGATCAGCAACGGCCCGGTGAGTCTGGCAGATATCGCCCTGCACCCGGCGGTCTTCCCCGGCGGCARCACCTTTACTCATCACATCGTTCAGCGGCTGTTCGAGGCGCAAGGCCTGACACCGAACATCGCCATGAGCACGAATTATCTGGAAACGATCAAGATGATGGTCTCAATCGGCTTGGCCTGGAGCGTATTGCCGCGCACGATGCTGGATGAACAGGTTGCGCGAATACCCTTACCCGGCATACAACTGACTCGCCAGCTAGGCTATATCCTACACACGGAAAGGACGCTATCGAATGCGGCAAGGGCGTTTATGGCTTTGCTGGATGCACAAATCGATTTGCCAGGGACTCATGGTTAACGTGCGCTACGCCTATAGAGCCGCAAAACCCTGCGCTTAACACCCATTTCCGCCCAAGGCCTGTTGCCAATGCCGAAATCTGTTGACCGTATTCCCTCGATGCCGCGCATTCAGGCACTTGACCCTAAACGGTCCGAGCTGAGCTGGGAAAGCGCGCCACAATTGCTCGCCGCCTTGAACGGCGCACGGCTGGGGGCCTGGTGTTGGGACATCGAGCGCGGGCAGATCAGCTGGTCGCGGGGGACACAGGCGCTGTTTGGTTTCGATCCGCATATGCCAATACCCGAGGACCTGGAGTACCTCGATTTGCTGCCACCGGAAGATCGCGCGAAAACCGTTCGTGCGTTCGATGCCGTGATTGCCGGCGCCCCCCTTGAGCAAGCGATGCACCACCGCATCCGCTGGCCCGATGGCAGCCTGCACTGGCTGGAAATCAGCGGCAGCCTGCTGCCGGACATCCACGGTCGGCCACGCATGATTGGTGTCATCCGCGAAATCACTCATCAGCGTCAGCGCGAACAAGCCCTGAGAAGCTCGGAACAACGCTTCGCCACGCTGTTTCACCTGTGCCCGAACATGGTGTTACTGACCCGCCTGGAAGACGGCCTGATCACCGAAGCCAACCAGTATTTTGAAAGCCTGTTCGGCTGGCCACTACAACACGCGATAGGCCGCACCACGCTGGAACTGGGCCTTTGGGTTCAGCCGGAGCAACGCGCCGAACTGGTCACTGCCACCAAGGTCAAAGGCGGGTTGATCAGCATGGAAGTACAGTTTCGTGCCAGCAACGGGCAGATCCACAATGGCCTCCTCAGCGCACAAAAAGTCGAACTCGAGGGCCAGCCGTATCTGCTGAGTACCTTCCTCGACACCACCGAACGCAAAATCGCCGATCAAGCCCTCAAGGACAGCCAGGAGCGTCTCGACCTCGCCCTGGACTCGGCGCAACTCGGCACCTGGGACTGGCACATTCCCAGCGGCATGCTCTACGGCTCGGCGCGCGCCGCGGAGTTGCACGGGCTGCAGGCCAAACCCTTCCATGAATCCTTCGACGATTTTTTCGAAGGCGTACCTGGCGAAGATCGCAACACCATGCGCGATGCCTATCGCAGCCTGCGCGAAGGCCCGGCTGGCAATTATCAACTGACCTACCGCGTACAACTGCCGGACGGCAGTTCGCGCTACCTGGAAAGCCGCGCCCGCCTCTACCGCGATGAAAACGGCTTGCCGCTGCGCATGGCCGGCACCCTGCTGGACATCACCGAACAGGTGGAGCGCGAACAGCGACTGGTGGCCTCCGAAGAGAAATTCGCCACGCTGTTCCAGGTCAGCCCGGACCCGATTTGCGTGACAGACCAGGACACCGGCCAATTCATCGAGATCAACTCCAGTTTCACCCAGACCTTTGGCTGGAGCGCCGCCGACGTGATTGGCCACAGCGCGGACGAGATTGGCCTGTGGGACGCGGCGGCGAACAGCCCTCAACGGATCGAACAGATCATCCGTGAACAAGGGCTGGACAATGTCGACATCGTCGCCCGGCACAAGGACGGGCAATCCTTGACCTGCGTGATTTCCAGCCGCCAGATCAACGTTGGCAACCAACCCTGCATCGTCACCACCTTGCGCGACATCTCCCACCAGCAACGCTCCGAAGCGGCGCTCAAGGCCAGTGAAGAGAAGTTCGCCAAGGCGTTCCACTCAAGCCCCGATGCCATCACCATTACCGAGCGCGATACCGGGCGTTACCTGGAGGTCAACGACGGTTTTTGCCGCCTGACCGGCTTCCGCGCGCAAGAAGTGATCGGTCGTACGGTGTATGAAGTGGGCATTTGGGCCGAAGAGAAACAACGTTCGGCGCTGCTGTCCGAGCTGCAGATCAAGGGCCGTGTGCACCACCGGGAAATGCTCGGACGCAATAAAGGCGGGGAGTTGTTGACCGTCGAAGTCTCGGTCGAGCCGATTACTCTCAACGAAACTGCTTGCCTGTTGCTGACGGCTCGCGACGTCAGCCTGCTGAAAAACGCCGAAGCGCAGATCCGTCACCTGGCCTACCACGACCCCCTGACCAACCTGCCCAACCGCGCCTTGCTGATGGACCGACTGAGCCAGCAAATCGCCTTGCTCAAGCGCCATAACCTGCGGGGTGCGTTGCTGTTCCTTGACCTCGATCACTTCAAGCACATCAACGACTCCCTCGGTCATCCGGTCGGCGATACGGTGCTGAAAATCATCACCGCGCGACTGGAAGCCAGCGTGCGCATGGAAGACACCGTTGCGCGGCTGGGCGGTGACGAATTTGTGGTGTTGCTCAGCGGCCTGGAAGGTTCGCGCAATGAAGTCAGCGCTGAGGTTCAGGCAGTGGCCGACACGTTACGAGAACTGCTGTCGGAACCGATGTTCCTCGATGGCCAGCGCCTGCAAGTGACGCCAAGCATAGGCATCGCGCTGATTCCGGATCATGGCTCGACCCCGACCGACCTGCTCAAACGCGCCGACATTGCGCTTTACCGCGCCAAGGACTCGGGTCGCAACACCTCGCAGATGTTTCACAACGCCATGCAGAAGGCCGCCAGCGAACGCCTGCGCATGGAAACCGACCTGCGCCTGGCCCTTTCCCGCGGAGAATTCCATGTGCATTACCAACCGCAGGTCGACGCCCGGGGCAATCGCATTGTCGGCGCCGAAGCGCTGGTGCGCTGGAACCACCCGGAACTCGGCGCGCAATCCCCGACCGAGTTCATCAAGGTGCTGGAAGACAGCGGCCTGATTCTTGAAGTCGGCACCTGGATAATCGACGAAGCCTGCGGGGCCTTCAAACAACTGGTTGCCAAAGGCCTGGTCAACCCGCTCAGCTTCAGCTTGTGCGTAAACATCAGCCCGAGGCAATTTCGCCAAACCGATTTTGTCGAGCGCATCGAAAACAGCCTCACCAGCCATGGCCTGCCGTGCTCGCTGCTGAAACTGGAAATCACCGAGGGCATCGTCATCCAGAACCTGGAAGACACCATCAACAAAATGCGCCGCCTGAAAAAACTCGGCGTGAGTTTCGCGATGGACGACTTCGGCACCGGTTACTCCTCACTGACCTACCTCAAGCGCTTGCCGGTCGACACCCTGAAAATCGATCAGTCGTTCATTCGCGACGCTACTACCGATCCGAACGACGCCGAGATCATCCGCGCCATTGTCGCCATGGCTCGCAGCCTGGAGCTGAAAGTGATTGCCGAAGGGGTAGAAACGCCGGAGCAACTGGAGTTTTTGCAGGGGCTGGGGTGCGATTTTTATCAGGGGTATTTACACAGCCCGCCGTTGCCGGTGGAAGAGTTTCAGAAACTCCTCAAGCAACCCCGGCCCCGGTAGCCGCTGCAGATGGCAGAAAATGGGTGCCCCTTTGAGCTCGTCCATTTTCTTTGGATGCCTGCTTAATGCCGAGTCACTGGCTCGCCGGCAGACGCATCGTCCCGCGAACCAAGATTGTCCCGCACTTGAGTCACCAACAACTCGGCGACCATCGCCAACTGCTGAATCGAAAACACTTCACCGCGGTTCGGTCCTTCCAGTTTTGCGGCAAAATTCTCGAGCAGGGCATTCAGTGACGCGAGGGTCTCGCAGGCTTGTTTTAGCAGGGTCAGTGTGTCGACGCCGGGGGCAATGGCGAATATCTGCTGGGGCGGGGAAACACGCCTGGGGCGTTGCGTGACCGCCACTTTTACGGTTTCGCACACCTTCGCGGGAGCGGAATGATCGGCATCGGTCGGGGTTTGCGGTTGTTGAGGCTTGCTGAACTTTTTCACAGGCGAGGCTCCTTTTTTCCACGGGTGTTTTCGTCCTTGGGTCCCTCAATATCGCGGACTCCCATGAAGGCTAGCGGTGCGCGCTGTAGGGCACCAGTTCATCAAGTGCTACACGACTTGAAGGAAATTTCCGAAGCCAATGAAGGCGGATACTTCACCGGCAAAAAAAATAGCCGATCACGACAGTCGGGTATCGCTATAACTGGTCATCACACAACCTGTGTGGCAAGCCTGCTCGCGATGGCGGCGTAACAGTTAACGAAGATGTTGAATGTTACGACCTCATCGCGAGCAGGCTCGCTCCCACACGGGCTCGGTGGAGTGTCAATCATCCGGCATTTCAGGAACTTTAGCGGCTTTACCCGCTTTGCCATGCTTGGCGGGCTTGGTGCCTTGGGCATCTTTGGCCGGATCAGCTGCAACCGGGACCGCTACCGTCGGCGCGGGCGCTTCTTTCTCCGCCGCGGGCAGGGCGTCGATGGTCGCGAAAATCTTCTTCAAATCGACCGACTTTGATTCTTCCCCCGAACTCTCAAGCTTCTTCTCGCCGTCCTTGCCGATCAGGATCACTTTGGGCAACGCCCCCGCACCGAGTTTCAGGGCGCGGATCAGTGCCATGGTGTCCTGCTGACCGAGATCCTTGCCGTCGAGCTGCCCGAACATGTTCAGCACGCTGTACACCCTGATGTTGCGTTGGGCGATACCCTCCTTGTTGGCCGGATCGTTCAGAGACGTTTTCAGACCCGTCCAGACGGGGTCGACGGTGCTGGTCGCGATGACAACCAATGGCCGGGATCGGCCTTTGTCCATGTCCAACGGTGAATCGCTTTCGGCTGCGAGCAAGGGACCGGCGAAAGCCAGCAAGGTTGTCAGGGTCAGAAACCTGATGAGCATGCGCATCTCCTTTTTGTTAACCACGCTCTAATGATTGCGCATCGCGGCGTTCGTTCCGGGTGACGCACCGCAATTATGTTTCGCCTTGACCCAAGCTTAGGTCAGGGCGGTCATTGCGCAACAGGCTGGGTTAATCTCAATGCCTAAGCCTCAACGGTCACCAACGCCGGAATGGAAAAAGTAAACACACTGCCCGTTCCCGGTTCGCTTTGCGCCCAGAGCTCCCCGCCGTGGGCCCGCACAATGGCGCGACAGATGTACAAGCCCAAGCCACTGCCGTTGGGGTTACCTTCACGCGTCGACCAGTAGCGTTCGAAAATGTGCGGCAAATGGGTGGTGTGGATGCCGCTGCCATTGTCGCGCACCGAAATCAGGACCTTGCCGTCCACCTGCCAGGCATTTAGGTCAATGCGCCCGCCCGCCGGGGTGAATTTGATCGCGTTTCCCAACAAGTTCGACAGCACTTGAAACAGCCGCTGGGGATCGGCGTCGAAGCTCAGCCCTTGGGCGCTGGTGCAGTTGAGTTCGATGTTTTTATGCGACGTCAGAGTTACCAGCAACGCACAGGCCTGCTCAAGCAACTCGACGACATCCAGCGGTTTGCATTCGAGCGGATAGTGACCGGCGTCGAGTTTGGACTTGTCCATCAGATCGGCAATCAGGGCGTTCATCCGGCCGGTCGCGTCTTCCATGGTGTCCAGGGCCGCGTTCATGCGCACGGTGTGTTTGCCTTCATCACGGGCGACCAGGCGCTGCATCATTCCGCATTGCATGATGATAATGGTCATCGGATTGCGCAGGTCATGGGACACCACCGCCACCAACTCGTCACGCTCGCGAACCGCTTCATGCTCGCGGTGGACCTGACGGGTCAGGTCATKTTCGATGGCGCTGCGGCGCAGCTCACTGGCCGCGTAATAATCCACCGTGCTCCACTCCCGCGCGCGCCCCTCCACCCACTGTTCCCACAAAGCAAACGAGGCTCGCGGTTGCAAGCGGTTGTCACTCCCGGCACTGAAGTGCTCATCAGGATTACCGCTCCACTTCATGCTGGAGCGCAATTGAGCCCTGAACCACATGACGCCGTTATCTACGGGTTTTGGCAGCACAAAGGCCAGCAGACCGCTGGCCACATCGCTGTAAAGCGCGCTGGATCCGTGGCAACGTTGCAAGGAGTCGGTCAACAGCGGCTCGCCGCTCTCCAGGCATTGCTCGCGCACCCACAAGTAAAGCGCTCGCACCTGCTCATCCGTCGGGCACTCACCAAACAGATGGAGACGGTCTTCGATCAGCACCGCAACGCCACTGGCGCCGGTCAGTTCCTGCAATGGCAGCGGGTTGTTGATCAAACCCTCCAATACATCGCCGTCAGCCCGGCGCATTGCCGCCGTCAGTTCATTGATCAAGCGGGACTTCTGTTCACGTTGCTGCTGTTCGTTTCGCGTTTGCAGTGCCGTGATCTGCATGCTGAGCAACTGGGCAATGGCGGCGCACAGGGTGCGCACCGAATGACTGACCAACAGCGGTTGCGAGTGAGCACAGGTGATCAGCCCCCAGAGCTGCTCGTTGGCCAGCAGCGACAAGCTCATGGAGGCCCGCACGCCCATGTTTTCCAGATACTGGCAATGCACCGGCGACACGCTGCGCAACAGCGAAAACCCCAGGTCCAGTGGCTGTCCGGTATCCGGACGCAACGCCGGAAGGATTGGCACCGGCACATAGCGCGCATCCGGAATCACCCGAATCCAGTTCAGGCGATACAACTCGCGGGCTTGCGGTGGAATGTCCGACGCGGGGAAACACTGGCCCAGATAACCGGGCAAAACGCCGCCCAGCGCTTCACTGATGACTTGCCCATGCCCCGCCGGCTCGAAGCGATAAAGCATCACCCTGTCGAAACCACTCAGCAGGCGGATTTCATCGACGCTGACGGTGTACAAGTCTTCCAGCGTGGTCGCCGCCTGCATCCGCCGCAGCGCCCGCAGCAAAATGGCGGTGTTGTCCTGAACGACGTCGAGCAGCGGTTCGAGTTCGAGAATGAGCACGCCGTCATGACGGCTGAGCGTTGCGTTGAAGCGCTGGGCGCCGATCTCCAGGACCACGGGATTGGCATCTTCCAGACAGCTGGACAACAGCGCCTGACGAACCTGTTCTGCCGCTGTGTTACTCGACAATGTCGCGAACGGTCGCTGCAGCAACGCGGCGGCGGTCTGATCGAACAYGGCGGCACAATTACGGCTGATATGCTGAATGATCAACTCGGGCTCACTCAACGTCAGCAATACGCCGTGTGGCTGAATCGCCCCCGGAACCCGGATCGCTTCGCTGGCGCATTGGGCGAGCGCAGCGTCGAGTTGTTCGTCGGTGAGGCGCTTCATATCAAGACCTCGCAGTGCTCAAGCCAGGCTTCGAAGGCATCAAATGTCGCTTGCGCAGCGACCACCGAGCCTGCCCGTTCAAGTGGATTGCGCATCTCATACAGACACGCCAGAAAAGCGCGCCACATCAGCCCGGTTGCGGTGCCATACACAGCAAAAAATCGACCGCCCTGGTGCTCATCGATTCCCAGGCGTGAGTACACCCCAGTGCGCACCGATTGCCCGCCCAGCGTTGCGCCCTCAAGGACATACAACACACCCAGCACAGCAGCGATGGCGTCGGTCCGAAAGGCAAATGTGCAAAGCGG
The DNA here is from genome assembly GCF_056400685.1 of Pseudomonas sp. P5_A12. Classification (NCBI taxonomy): domain Bacteria; kingdom Pseudomonadati; phylum Pseudomonadota; class Gammaproteobacteria; order Pseudomonadales; family Pseudomonadaceae; genus Pseudomonas; species Pseudomonas sp. P5_A12. Next base: position 49,824 of record NZ_JBFUKU010000015.1, read on the forward strand.
AATGGCATCGATGGCCGCCGCATCGAGCCCCAAGGCATACAGGTCGGCTTCAAGCGACGGGGTTTTGGTGCGAATCAGCCAGTCCAGATCGGGAATGGTCATTGCCACCTGAAACAGCAGGCTTTCCAGCGGCCGATAGAAACCGTAATAGGCCTCGATCAGTCGGGTATACAGCAGCCGATCGGCCGTGAAGAACGGAATGCGCAGTTCCAGCGCTTGATGCTGTCGTGTAG
>NZ_JBFUKU010000016.1:0-44682 GCF_056400685.1 Pseudomonas sp. P5_A12
CGCTCTTTGTGCTCGGCGAGGATGTGCGCGGTCAAAGCCACCACCGGTGTGCGGGTTCGCTGGTTGCCGACTTCCCAGGCGCGTAGCTGCTGGGTGGCAGAGAAACCATCGAGGATTGGCATTTCGCAGACCATCAACACCAGATCGTAGCGTTGGGCTTTCATCGCCTGCAAGGCTTCCTCGCCATTGCTGGCGGTGTCCGGTTGCAGGTTGAGCTTGCCAAGCATGCCGCGAATAACCTTGGTCGAGATCGTGTTGTCTTCGGCCACCAGGATGCGGAAGTCGCTCGGGACCTTGACCGCAAGCGCGGGGCCAGTGGGTAGATGATGCGAAGCGGCCGGGCCTTTGTTGCGCTGATTCAATTCATCCGCGAGGGTGGTCTTGAGGGTGTAGCCGGCCACGGGTTTGGCGAGTATGCGTTTGATCCCGCAGTTGCGCGCAATGATCTTGCTCGGCGCATTGCTGATGCCGGTCAGCATGATCAGCAGAATGTCGTGATTGAGGCTCGGGTCTTCCTTGATCTTGGCCGCCAGTTGCATGCCGGTCATGCCGGGCATGTTCTGGTCCAGCAAGACCACATCGAAGTAATCGCGCAGGTGGGCCTTGGTGCGCAACAACGCCAGGGCTTCCTTGCCGGAAGGCACGGCACTGACGTTCAGACCCCACGTGCTGCATTGTTGCACCAGCACTTTGCGGCAGGTGTCGTTATCGTCCACCACCAGCACGCGCGCACCTTGCAGTGGACCATCGAGGTCGCAAGTCGGGTGCTCAAGTCGTTCCGGGTCCAGTGGCAACGTCAGCCACAGCGTGCTGCCCTGGTTGGCGCCCGTCTTGATGCCGAACTCGCCATGCATCAGACGGATCAGCTGACGAGCGATCACCAGCCCCAGATTGCCACCCAGACTCGTTGCCGAGAGGAAATGCTTGCTGTGCAGTTCGGCGTGCATCAGGGCATCGCGCTCTTCGGCCTCCATCGGCACACCGCTGTCCTGCACCGCGATGCGCAGCCGCGGTTGTGCACTGCGTTCATCAAGGGCGACGACAATCAGAATCTCGCCTTCGTCGGTTTTCTTCAGCGCGTTTTCCAGCAGGCTCAGCAGGGTCTGACGCAGGCGTGTCGGGTCACCGCTGATGACGCGCGGCACTTGCGGCTGGATGAAGCTGATCAGCTCGACATTCTGTTGCTCGGCCTTGGCGCGGAAGATACTCAGGCAATCTTCGATCAAGGCGTTGAGGTCGAACTGAACGTCGTCCAGTTCGATTTGCCCTGATTCGAGCTTGGAAATGTCGAGAATCTCGTTGATCAGTGTCAGCAGTTCGTTGCCGGCGCTGTGGATGGTTTGCACGTAGTCGCGCTGTTTGACTGACAGTGGCGTGCCCAATAGCAGCTCGGTCATGCCCAGGACACCATTCATGGGCGTACGGATTTCATGGCTGATTTTCGCCAGGAACTCGGCCTTGGCGTTGATCTCGGCGTTGCTGGCGGCCAGGTCGCGACTGACGCTGAAGCGATCTTCCGTGATTCTGCGCTGACGTTCGCTCAGGGCGATGCTCATCAGCAGGCCGCTGATACAGATCAACACCAGAAGCGTAGTGATCAGGCCTTGCGGCGCGACCAGCGTCAGTCCCATCAGCGCGGGTAGCATGATCAGGGAGCCAATGTTGAACACCACCATCGCCGCGACGAAAAACCGCGCCGGGCGATAACCTTTTTGCCAGTGATAGGCGCTGACGAACAACATGCTCAGGCCCGCCAAAGCAACCAGGGCGTAGGTAATGATGTTCAGCGGCAGGGTATTGACGAACAACAACAGCAGGCCGCAGACGACGATGAACAGAATGTCCGCCAGCAGCAGTTTGTTCAGCGGGTGAGGGCCGAGCGGGGCGAAGAAGCAACAGGTGAGCATCAGGCCGCTCGGCGCCGTCAGCAATAACGCGAGGTAGGCGCCAGGCGCCTGGATGGCGTGCCAGTTCGGCAACCATGGCCCGGCCAGGTTCAGCAGCAATAGCAAACTGAGCATCAACAACCCTTCACACCAGGCCAGCCACAGGCTGCTGCGCGAACGTGTGTAGGCGTAGCGCACGAAGTTGTGCAGGATCAGCATGCCGAGGCAGCCGAACAGCACGCCGTAGATCAACGTCTGGTTCTGATCGGCCGCGGTCGAGATCGCCGATTGCAGGGTGATGTAAGGCCGCAACTGATGGTCGGAGACCAGTCGCAGGTAGACGTCCAGAGGTTTGTCACTTTGTGGCAGCGGCAACATGAAGTCGCTGCTGGGCAGGGGGCGGTCAGCCTGGGGCTGCCCGTTTCCCGTGTTCAAATGATCGATCAGCTTGTCGCCGTCGAGTACGTACAGATTGAGCGCCGACAGATCGGGTGCGAACACCCGCAGCAATTGTTCATGCTTGCCGGGGGCCAGCCTGAAACGCAGCCACAACGCGCCATCGTGCTCGGCCGCCGTGAGGCGATCGAGTTCGATGGGGCTGAATTGATTGGTGTAGCGAGCGGAACGGATGTCGCTGAGCTGCAGGTCGCCCTGTTCGTCGAGCAATACCGCCCAGCCACTGCCTTGCGCGGCCTGAGCCGGGAGCATGCAGAGCAAGGTCAGCAGAGTGACGGTGAGGCTTATGGCAATCCTGAGCCAGCGCACGGCGAAATCCCTTCGTAGGTTGATGCCAGATTATAACTATGCGCGGTGCCGGAATAGTCCGGCAAGGACCAGCGGCCCTTGCCTGGCCGAATGAATGGCCTTATTCCTGGCTTTCGCCACGTTCACGGGCAATGGCACGGTAGCCAATGTCATTGCGGTAGAAACAGCCTTCCCAGTCAATTTCGGCCGCCAACTTGTAGGCCTGCTGCTGGGCTGCATCGACGCTGCCGCCCATGGCGGTGGCGCAGAGCACCCGACCACCGGCTGTCACTACCTGACCGTCCTTGAGTGCGGTGCCCGCGTGGAAGACTTTGCCTTCCAGTGCGGCAGCTGCATCCAGACCGTTGATGGCTACGCCTTTGGCGTAGTCACCCGGGTAGCCACCCGCGGCCAACACGATGCCGACGCTCGGACGTGGATCCCATTGCGCTTCGACCTTGTCCAGCGCTTGCGCCAGAGCGGCTTCAACCAGCAATACCAGGCTCGACTGCAGACGCAGCATCACCGGTTGGGTCTCAGGATCACCGAAACGGCAGTTGAACTCGATGACTTTTGGGTTGCCAGCCTTGTCGATCATCAGGCCCGCGTACAGGAAGCCAGTGTAGACGTTGCCTTCCTCGGCCATGCCGCGAACGGTCGGCCAGATCACCAGGTCCATGGCCCGCTGGTGCACTTCTGCAGTCACGACCGGGGCAGGGGAGTAAGCGCCCATGCCGCCGGTGTTCGGGCCGGTGTCGCCGTCGCCGACGCGTTTGTGGTCCTGGCTGGTGGCCATTGGCAGTACGTTCTTGCCGTCGACCATGACGATAAAGCTGGCTTCCTCGCCATCCAGGAACTCTTCGATGACCACGCGCGAACCGGCGTCGCCGAACGCGTTGCCCGCGAGCATGTCGCGCACGGCGTCTTCGGCTTCCGCCAGGGTCATGGCAACGATCACACCTTTACCGGCGGCCAGGCCATCGGCCTTGATCACGATCGGTGCGCCTTTTTCACGCAGATAAGCCAGGGCTGGCTCGATCTCGGTGAAGTTCTGGTAATCGGCGGTCGGGATCTTGTGGCGCGCCAGGAAGTCCTTGGTGAAGGCTTTCGAACCTTCCAGCTGGGCAGCGCCAGCAGTCGGACCGAAGCAATCCAGGCCACGGCTGCGGAACAGATCGACCACGCCTGCAACCAGCGGCACTTCCGGGCCGACGATGGTCAGGGAAACGTTTTTCTCGGCAAAGTCGGCCAGCTGCTCAAGGGCCAGCACGTCGATAGCGACGTTCTCGCACTTGGCTTCGATGGCAGTGCCGGCGTTGCCGGGTGCCACGAACACTTTTTGCACGCGCGGATCCTGAGCCACTTTCCAGGCCAGGGCGTGTTCACGGCCACCGCTGCCAATGATCAAAACGTTCAAAGAGAGACTCCTTCGGAGAAGCTACAAGCTACAAGCTGCAAGTTGAGAGCAATCTTTATTGCTCTGACGTGCGGCGTGTAGCTCTGAATTAGTGAGGCTGCAAGGCAGCAAGAGCGACGCAGGTCGGCTTTTACTTGTCACTTGCAGCTTGAGGTTTGTCGCTGCACTTAGTGCCTGAAATGGCGCATGCCGGTGAACACCATGGCAATGCCGGCTTCATCAGCGGCTGCAATCACTTCGTTATCACGCATCGAGCCGCCTGGCTGGATCACTGCGGTGATGCCGACCTTGGCCGCGTTGTCCAAGCCGTCGCGGAACGGGAAGAACGCGTCCGAGGCCATCACCGAGCCGGCAACCTGCAAGCCGGCGTGTTCGGCCTTGATCGCAGCGATACGGGCGGAGTTCACACGGCTCATCTGGCCTGCGCCGACACCGATGGTCTGACGGTTCTTGGCGTAGACGATGGCATTGGACTTGACGTACTTGGCCACTTTCCAGGCGAAGATCAGGTCGTTGATTTCCTGTTCGGTCGGTGCGCGCTTGGTTACGACTTTCAGGTCATCGGCGCCGATCATGCCGATATCACGGCTCTGCACCAGCAGGCCACCGTTGACACGTTTGTAGTCCCATGCAGTAGCGCGATCAGCCGACCATTCGCCGCAGGCCAGCAGGCGCACGTTGGCTTTTGCCGCCACGATGGCGCGGGCTTCTTCGCTGACGCTTGGGGCGATGATCACTTCGACGAACTGACGCTCGACGATGGCCTTGGCGGTTTCAGCATCCAGCTCGCGGTTGAACGCGATGATGCCGCCGAACGCCGATTCGGTGTCGGTGGCATACGCCAGTTCGTAGGCCTGGCGGATACCGCCTTCGGCGTCCGGGCTCACGGCCACGCCACACGGGTTGGCGTGCTTGACGATCACGCAGGCCGGCTTGACGAAGCTCTTCACGCATTCCAGCGCGGCGTCGGTGTCGGCCACGTTGTTGTACGACAGTTCTTTGCCTTGCAGTTGGGTCGCGGTGGCGATGCCGACTTCGGCAGGCTTGGCTTCTACGTAGAACGCCGCGCTCTGGTGCGGGTTCTCGCCGTAGCGCATTTCCTGGGCCTTGACGAACTGGCTGTTGAAGGTACGCGGGAACTCGCTACGACCTTCAGTGCTGAGTGTTTCAGCAGCCTGATTCACGGTGCCCATGTAGTTGGCGATCATGCCGTCGTAGGCTGCAGTGTGTTCGAAGGCCTTGAGCATCAGGTCGAAACGCTGAGCGTAGGTCAGGCCGCCGGCCTTGAGGCCTTCCAGAACGCTGGCGTAATCGCTGGCGTTGACCACGATGGCCACGTCTTTGTGGTTCTTCGCTGCAGAACGGACCATGGTAGGGCCGCCGATGTCGATGTTCTCGATGGCAGTCGGCAGGTCGCAGCCTGGCTTGTTGATGGTGGCTTCGAACGGGTACAGGTTGACCGCAACCAGATCGATCGGCTTGATGCCGTGCTCGCTCATGATGGCGTCATCGATACCGCGACGACCGAGGATCCCGCCGTGGATTTTCGGGTGCAGGGTTTTCACCCGACCGTCCATCATTTCTGCGAAACCGGTGTAATCCGCGACTTCCACTGCGGCAACGCCGTTGTCGCGCAGCAGCTTGAACGTCCCGCCGGTGGAGAGGATCTCGACGCCCAGGGCTTCAAGCTCCTTGGCGAATTCGAGGATCCCGGTCTTGTCGGAAACACTGATCAAGGCGCGGCGGATCGGCAGGCGGGTAGTCTGGTCGGTCATCTCAATTTCCATCAAAAGCAAAGGWGTCAGCAAAAAAGGCGACCGGTTTTACGCGGGCGCCTTTCTGGTTTGATTGAATGCTTACAGCAAATCGTATTGCTTGAGTTTCTTGCGCAGCGTGCCTCGGTTGAGCCCGAGCAGCTCGCTGGCCTTGGTCTGGTTGCCCTTGACGTAGTTCATCACGCACTCGAGCAGGGGAGCCTCGACTTCGGAGAGCACCAGGTTGTACACATCCGTGACGGCAGCGCCCTCAAGGTGGGCGAAATAATTGTGCAGCGCCTTCTCGACACTCCCGCGAAGGGTCTGGCCTTCTTCGCTGGGCGTATTGAGGTGCTGTTTCAAATTTACGTTGTCGCTCACGGGTGTAGTTCCACTCACTAAAGTCTCGGTCATCATCGTCATGCGGCCACCCCTTTTTCGTCCCCTGTCAGGCTCTTGTAACGTTCGGCGAAGAAGCCCTGAACGTTGGCGCATTGTGCTTCCGTATCTTCCAAACGATTGAAGTGGGCGCGAAACTCCCTGGCGCCCGGCAAGGTTGCGAGATACCAGCCCACATGCTTTCGAGCGATACGGACACCCATGACATCGCCATAGAAGACGTGCAGGGCGGCCAGATGCTCTAGCAGAATGCGTTCCACCTCGATCAATTCCAGCGCCGGGAGTTTTTCGCCGGTACGCAGGAAATGCTCGATCTCACGAAAAATCCATGGCCGCCCCTGGGCAGCCCGGCCTACCAACAAACCATCGGCACCGGTGGCGTCAAGCACGTACCGGGCCTTCTCCGGCGAATCGATATCGCCATTGGCGAAGACCGGAATCGACACTGCCCGCTTGATCGCGGCAATGGTGTCGTACTCGGCTTCACCGGTGTACAGATCGGCACGGGTGCGGCCATGGACCGCCAACGCCGTAATGCCTGCCTGCTCGGCGATCTTTGCCACCGTCAAGCCATTCTTGTTGTCCCGGTCCCAGCCGGTACGGATCTTAAGGGTCACCGGCACATCAACCGCAGCCACCACGGCCTGCAGGATCTCGGTGACCAATGCTTCATCCTTCAACAGTGCAGAACCGGCAGCCTTGTTGCAGACCTTCTTCGCCGGACAACCCATGTTGATATCAATAATCTGCGCRCCCAGCTCGACATTGGCCCGGGCCGCGTCTGCCAGCATCTGCGCATCACCACCGGCGATCTGTACCGAGCGTGGCTCGGGATCACCTTCGTGAATCATGCGCATCCGCGATTTGCGGGTGTTCCACAAACTCATGTCGCTGGTGACCATTTCCGAGACAACCAGCCCCGCGCCCAATCGCTTGCACAGCTGACGAAAGGGTTGGTCGGTGACTCCCGCCATCGGGGCGAGAATCAAGCCGTTTTGCAATGTGTATGGACCGATGCGTACCGCCGACATAGGACTTCCCTGTTGTGGGGCCGGATCATTAGAGTTCGAAAAAGGGTGGGCATGATACCCGCTCTCGATGACTGGATAAAGGCTGAATTGAACAAAATCTGAACAGTTATTCTGTTATTACCAGCAGTTAGGTATAGACGGTCCCAGTCAGAAATCTGCCGCCAAGTCTGATAACGGTAAAGCGTTTCACTCGGGGGAGTGGAAGCTCAGGCTGTAGTTCACCGCTTTGGCGCCTGGGTCGAGAATATCCAGCGCGATGTGGATTGGCGTTTGCGGTGGCATTTCCGCCATGCCTTCGAGGTCGCCGTTGAGGTACTCGCCGGGTTTGAAGCGACGGCTGGCAATCAAATGGCCATTAAGGTCGGCGAAGCGCAGTTCCAGCAACGGGAAGGGCTGGGAGAAGGGGGCGCGGTTGTAGATGATTGCATCGACCACCAGGGCGCCACTGAATTCCGGGTGGCTGCGGACAATCAGGTTGCTGCTCTTGATTTTGGCAATGTCGACTTTGGACGGCACTGTGCAGCCGATTTTCGGGCACAGTTGCTGGAACCAGGGGCGGTACTGGTCCTGGCGGGCCAGTTCGTCGAATTGATAGGCAATGTATTGGCCCGCGAGTGCGGCGGCACCGAGCAGGACCAGCAGTAACCAGAACAACCGCCGGCCCCAGGGGGATCGACGTTTTTGCCAATCCAGTTGCAGAGGGTCGTCGGTCAGGTCCTGCAATACCTCGGCGCGCACGCCCGGTTCACTGCGCTCGCGACGTTTGCGTAACGGTTCGATGGAGGGCAGGTTGTCGTCGCGCTCTTCGGTCGCCGTCAGGCGTTCGTGGGTGAGTGGGGTGTCGAGTGGGTCGTGCAGGCGCAGATGGGGCGCCTGGGGTTCGTCGTCCAGATCAACCGGCTCCAGCGAAAACGAAGGCTCGGTGCGCGAGTGTTTGTTTGTTTCGGGTTCTGTTTCCTGCTGTTCCGTTTCTGCTGACTGGGCGCGGTCAGCGGCAGACTCGCTGAAGAGGCTGTCGGACCACGGCTCTTCGTCGTGCTCGATAGAGTCGCGACGGGCACTGAGTCCGTCTTCGCGGTGCCGGCCATACTCTGTGGTTGGCTGGATTTCCCGCTGTTCGAGCCGGGCGAGCTCTTCGTCCAGATCCAGGCTGTCCAGATCCAGTTCGGAGGCGGTCCACTGCTTTTGGCTGATAGCGCGTTGCACTGGCGGTTCAACGATGGCCGGTACTACCGGTTTGAGGGCTTCTTTACCGGCCCGTTGTTCCAGCAACTGTCTGGCGGCGTTGAATACCTGCAAGCAGGAGCCGCAACGAACCACCCCGCGGGCCACGCTCAACTGGGCATGGCTGACGCGGAAGCTGGTTTGGCAATGCGGGCACTGGGTGACGAAGCTGTCGGTCATGCGGCGATCCGGTTTATGCAGGCGTTCATTCTAGCGCCGACGGCCGGTGATGCGCACCCAGCCATCGCGATTGGCGATAGGGTCCAGATCGAAATCTTGAGCGTAGGCGGCGGCAACGTCTTCACCTTGTTCGGCGAGGATACCGGACAACGCCAGGCGACCACCCGGTTTGACCAGGCTGGACAGCTGCGGGGCCAGGGAAACCAATGGCCCGGCAAGGATGTTGGCGACCAGTACGTCCGCTTTGACCGGTGGCAGATCTTCCGGCAGATACAGCGGGAAGAGTGCTTCGGCAATGTTATTGCGCCCGGCGTTGTCGCGTGAGGCTTCCAGTGCCTGGACGTCGATGTCGGTGCCGACGGCTTCCTTGGCACCCAGCAGCAGGGCGGCAATCGCCAGAATCCCCGAGCCGCAGCCAAAGTCCAGCACGTTGCAGTCTTTCAGGTCCTGGCCATCGAGCCATTCCAGGCACAGCGCGGTGGTCGGGTGTGTGCCTGTGCCGAATGCCAGGCCCGGGTCCAGTAGCAGGTTCACGGCGTCAGGCTCGGGTGCGGCATGCCAGCTCGGGACGATCCACAGGCGCTGACCGAAACGCATCGGCTGGAACCCGTCCATCCAGCTGCGCTCCCAATCCTGGTCTTCGATGACTTCGCTGTGATGCTCAGGCAGCGGGCTGCCGGTCAGCAGCTCAAGATGGGCCAATACGCTGGCGGCTTCGGTGCCGCCTTCGAACAGGGCCAGCAGGTGCGTGTGTGACCACAGTGGCGTGGTATTGAGTTCTGGCTCGAAGATCGGCTGATCTTCGGCATCCATGAAGGTCACCGACACAGCGCCCACTTCAAGGAAAGCGTCTTCGTAGGTTTCGGCTTGTTCTGGGCTGATGGCGAGACGGACTTGCAGCCAAGGCATGGCGGGCACCTTTGAAAAATATTGATTGCAGCCTAGCGGGCTGCGAGAAGCGCGCAAGTTTACGCGAGCGCGCGGCAGAAGACGACCGGAGCGACAAAGGGAGCGCTTTTGTAGGAGCAAGGCTTGCCCGCGATACAGGTACTGTGGTTTTTCAGGTCGGACGCGTCATCGACCATCGTGGGCAAGCCTTGCTCCTACAAAAACAACAGAACTGTTGGAAAGCGGTTTTGTTGGTCTGGGTCACGGCTCATTGGCCTCCTGCATTATTGGCTGTGAGCCATTGCAGGCCTTTATTCGTCAGTCGATAGCGTTGCAGGCGGCTGTTTGGTTGTTCGGGTAGCGTCATCTCAAGCACTCCGGCAATGATCGCTGGTAATACGTAAGCCTTACGGAAATGGTCGGCGTTTTTCAGGCTCATGGCGTTTTGAAGTTCTCGCCTGCTCATCTCGCCATCAATGACCTTCAGCAGTGCAGCGACTTCCATGGTGACTTCCATGGTGACTTCCATGGTCGTTGCTTCTTGTGTCAGCGAAACAGGATGAGCGGGAAGACGTACGACGTACGAAATTCTCTCTTCGTCGGTTTCAAAGAGCGGCAATGGTGAACCATTGAGTGCCATGACCTTGAGGATTTTGGGGATGCCTGTCGAGCGACCTTCAGTCAGGCTCAGTTCTTTCAGGAACTCTCCGATTCGCCGGTTTCGGTAGCGTCGGCTAACGGCGCGACCTATTCGCAGGTCCTCCATTCGAATCGAGCGATCTGGTCCCGGGAAGCTCAAAATCACCAACTCGTCGTGGCTGATGCGAACCTCGATCGGTTCACGTTCTTCATAGGAGCGGTGATATACGGCGTTGACGAGCGCCTCTTCAATTGCAGCGAACGGAAAGTTCCAAGTGCGTGTAGCTTCGGCGCGGTCGCCATGTTTGATCACTGTTTCATGCAGGTAGTTACGCTGGATGTATGCCAGCGATTCTTTCGTGATGGTTGCCAGCGGGCCCTTGAAAATTTTTTCGTCAAAGCGATCACCGCCAGCGCCCTCGGGAAACCACAGCACGTCTATTTGCGTGCCGGGGAAGAAATGCTCGGGGGTGGAGCTAAAGAACATCAGCCCTGCATTCTTGGGCCAGGGCGACTCAGTCGGGCCACCCACGACATTCATTTGCCGCCCCAGCGCTTCGACAGATAATGCTGCTGCATCCTCTGCCAGGGCGCTTCCCACTTCTTCCAAAAAACTTTGCATTAGAGGTTTGGACAGATCACTGACACGAGCAGTCAGATTGAACCGATCATCAAAAGGCACTTTGGCGGCAAGGCTCAAGAGTTCTTGCTCGGTCTCACCCTTGGCTTCGACTGTGCTGCTGTAGCGACGAATGTAGTAGTTCAAACTTCTGTGTTTTGCCGTAACGGCCGCCGGGGCTTTGTAGGGGCGATTTTGCCCGCCGGGTGCCCACAGTACGATTAACTTTCGTCCTTCGATTTCTTCCACGCTTAATACTGGAAAGTAGGTGGGCTGAATCGATTGGCATGCTGCGAGTAGCTCGAGCTGGATTTTGTCGAGCTCCTGATCGGCAAGACCGGTTGGCGGAAAGATCGGCAGTCCATTGGCATCGAAGTCCTGCCCAATTATTACGTAACCACCGCCCAGGTTTTCAAAGTCGTTGGCGAAGGCGCAAAGCGTACGAATGATCGGGTCAGGATTCCAGCCCGTTTTGTATTCGATTCGCTCGCCCTCGACTGTCCTCTGACGCAAGAGGTCGTTGAGATTGATTGGCAGTTTTTCAGGCATGGATGCGCTCTGTAAAACATAAAAGACTACGCGTCCAAAGTAGCTKATGGAGGCGTTAGATAGTTGGGGGATGATGCCTTCTTCAGGGGGCGGCTGTCTTGCGAGAAGTGTGGCCTCGTTATACGTGATCCCACCAGAATCGTTGTTCTCAGAAACAACAAAGCCGCCCGAAGGCGGCTTTGTTGATCGGGTCGAAGCTTAGTGCTTCTCGCCTGCCAGCTTGTGCTCGAGGTAGTGAATGTTCACGCCTCCCTTGCAGAAGCCTTCATCACGGACCAGGTCGCGGTGCAGCGGGATGTTGGTCTTGATCCCGTCGACAACGATTTCGTCTAGCGCATTGCGCATGCGCGCCATGGCTTCTTCACGGGTTGCGCCGTAGGTGATCAGCTTGCCGATCAACGAATCGTAGTTCGGCGGAACGGCATAGCCACTGTACAGGTGCGAATCGACGCGAACGCCGTTGCCGCCTGGTGCGTGGAAATGCTTGACCGTGCCTGGGCTCGGCATGAAGGTTTTCGGGTCTTCGGCGTTGATTCGGCATTCCAGGGCGTGACCGCGGATCACCACGTCGTCCTGGGTGTACGACAACTTGTTGCCAGCGGCGATGCTGAGCATCTCCTTGACGATGTCGATGCCGGTGACCATTTCCGAAACCGGGTGTTCCACCTGGACGCGAGTGTTCATCTCGATGAAGTAGAAATGGCCGTTCTCGTAAAGGAACTCGAAGGTGCCGGCGCCACGGTAGCCAATGTCGATGCACGCCTTGACGCAGCGAGCGAGGACTTCCTGGCGTGCTTTCTCGTCGATGCCCGGTGCCGGCGCTTCTTCGAGAACCTTCTGGTGACGACGTTGCAGCGAGCAATCGCGGTCGCCCAGATGGATGGCTTGGCCCTGGCCGTCGGAAAGTACCTGGACTTCCACGTGACGTGGGTTGGTCAGGAATTTTTCCAGGTAGACCATCGGGTTGCCGAACGCCGCGCCTGCTTCGGTGCGGGTCAGTTTTGCAAAGGAGATCAGGTCTTCTTCTTTGTGCACAACACGCATACCGCGACCACCACCGCCGCCAGCGGCTTTGATGATCACCGGGTAACCGACTTCGCGACCGATGCGCAGAGCGGTTTCTTCGTCTTCAGGCAGCGGGCCGTCGGAACCCGGAACGGTTGGAACGCCCGCAGCGATCATGGCGTGCTTGGCCGATACCTTGTCGCCCATCAGGCGAATGGTCTCGGCTTTCGGGCCAATGAAGGCGAAGCCGGAGTTCTCGACCTGTTCAGCGAAATCAGCGTTTTCCGCAAGGAAACCGTAGCCTGGGTGAATGGCGGTGGCGCCGGTCACTTCAGCTGCGGCGATGATTGCCGGGATGTGCAGGTAAGAGTGCGCGGCCGATGCCGGACCGATGCAGACGGATTCGTCTGCCAGGCCCAGGTGCATCAGTTCTTTGTCGGCCTTGGAGTAAACGGCGACAGTCTTGATGCCCATCTCTTTGCAGGCACGCAGGATCCGCAGGGCAATCTCACCGCGGTTGGCGATCAGAACTTTTTCCAACTTCGCAGTCATCAAAGTTTCTCCGCGGTTCAAACGATGGTGAACAGCGGTTGGTCGTACTCAACCGGCTGGCCGTCTTCGACGAGGATGGATTCGATCACACCGCTGGTTTCAGCTTCGATGTGGTTCATCATCTTCATGGCTTCGACGATGCACAGGGTGTCGCCTTTCTTCACGGTCTGGCCGACTTCAACGAAGGACGGCGAGGATGGCGAAGATTTGCGATAGAACGTACCGACCATCGGCGAACGGGCAACGGTGCCGTTCAGCGCAGGCGCGGCTGGAGCAGCCGGTGCAGCAGCGGCAACCGGAGCAGCAGCAACAGGCGCTGGTGCCGGAGCGTGCATTGGAGCCGGTGCGTAGTATTGCTGAGCCGGGGTTTTGCTATGACGGCTGATGCGTACGGACTCTTCGCCTTCCTTGATCTCGAGTTCGTCGATGCCGGACTCTTCCAGCAGTTCGATCAGTTTCTTAACTTTACGGATATCCATGAATCATCAACTCCCAAGGGTCGGTCAGGGGCGTATAGCTTGTTGTTCAAGCTGCTCTAGTGCAGCCTCCAGGGCCAGTCGATAACCGCTGGCGCCAAGGCCGCAGATCACTCCCACCGCTACGTCGGAGAAGTAAGAGTGATGGCGGAAAGGTTCGCGTTTGTGCACGTTAGACAAATGCACTTCGATGAATGGGATGCTCACCGCCAGCAGCGCGTCACGTAATGCGACACTTGTGTGCGTAAAAGCTGCTGGATTGATCAGAATGAAGTCCACACCTTCGCCGCGAGCGGCATGGATGCGGTCGATCAATTCGTACTCGGCGTTGCTTTGCAGGTGCAGCAAATGGTGGCCGGCTTCACGGGCTCGGCGTTCCAGGTCCTGGTTGATCTGCGCCAGTGTCGTAGCGCCGTAGGTGCCCGGTTCACGGGTGCCGAGCAAGTTCAGGTTAGGGCCGTGCAGCACCAATAGGGTTGCCATCTGCTGTTCCTTGTTATCTGTGGGCAATTGTCAGAACCCGGCGACTATGCCGCAAAGCCTTTGTGACTGTCCAGTTCTATGCAATAGCCAGCACGATAGCCGATGTTTGCGCGAAATATGTGACCGGGTGTTTAAATCTGGTCATTTGCACGTGCAACACGTTCAACGAAGTCTTTGGCGTTGATCTCGCCGATGATTCGCACATCGGCGCGTTCAACTCCGTCCTTGCCAAAAAACATCAAGGCCGGAGGACCGAACAGCTTGTAACGGTCGAGCAGGGCGCGTTGTTCGGCATTGCTGGCGGTGATGTCGAAACGGACCAATCGATAGCCTTGCAGACGTTCGACGACTTTGGCGTCCTTGAGGACTTCGCGTTCGATCACTTTGCAGCTGATGCACCAGTYGGCGTACCAGTCGAGCAACAGCGGGGTTGCGGAAGCTTGAGCATCGGCGAGCACGCGGTCCAACTCTGAGGGCGTGCTGATCGTTTGCCAGGTTCCGGTGTTTGCCGCGGGTGTGTTACCCGCAATCACGCGTGATTGGCCAATCGGGTTGAACGGATCGGTCTGGCCGCTGAAGGCCCCGAACCAGCACGCCAGCGCGTAAAACAGCAGGAACATCCCGAGCAACTGGCCGAGGCGTTTTCGAGGGGGCTTGTAGACGAACTCCAGTGCGCCCATGAACAAGCCGACACCGGCGGCCAGCAAACCGATCAGCAGCAAGGTGATCTGGCCTGGCAGTACCCGGCTGAGCAGACCGATCGCCAATCCCAGCAACAACACCCCAATGGCATTTTTCACATACACCATCCACGGCCCGCTTTTCGGCAGCCAGGCCGCGCCGCCGGTGGCCACCAGCAACAGCGGCGCCCCCATGCCGAGGCCGAGCATGAACAGTTTCAGCCCGCCGCCCAACGCATCGCCACTGGCGCTGATGTACAACAGCGCGCCGGCCAGGGGGGCAGAAACGCAGGGCGAAACCAACAGGCTGGACACCACGCCCAGCACCGCCGCGCCCCACAGCGAACCACCTTCAGTGCGGCCGGCGATGCGATCCAGGCGACTGCTGATGGCCTGCGGCAGCTTGAGTTCGAATACGCCGAACATCGCCAGGGCAAACAGCGCAAAAAACATCGCAAACGGCACCAGCACCCAGGCCGATTGCAAGCGTGCCTGAAGATTGAGCTGCGCGCCGAACATCCCCATCAGCGCACCGAGCAGGGCGAAGCAGGCGGCCATCGGCAGTACGTAGGCCAGGGACAGGTTGAAGCCGCGCAAACCACCGACCTGACCACGCAGTACCACGCCGGACAGAATGGGCAGCATCGGCAGCACGCAAGGGGTGAACGTCAAACCCAAACCGGCGAGGAAGAACAAGGCAAGCTCGCGCCAGCCAACGCTTTGCGCGGAGGTTGGGGCGCCAATGCCATCAATGCTCAAACGCTCGGTTTCCGGTGGATAGCACAGGCCTTTGTCGGCGCAGCCCTGATAGGTCACGTCGAGTGTGAAAGCGCGTTGATCGGTGCGCGGAATTTCTACGTCAACAACGCCGTGATAAACCTCGACATCGCCGAAGTACTCGTCGTGCTTCTGCTCGCCCTTGGGCAGTATTGCGGCGCCCAGACTTATATCGGCCGGCTCAGCCCGAAACTGGAATCGATGGCGATAGAGGTAATACCCCTCGGTGGCGACGAAACGCAGCTTGATAGATTGCGCCGTGCTGTCTATCAGGCTCAATTGAAAGGCTTCGCGCACCGGCAAAAAGTCGGCGCTGTTGTTGATCACGCCCAGGGTGGAACTGGGTCGGGTGTCCGGCAACCCGGCGGCGGTGGCCGGCAGGGCGAGCACTAGAAGCAGCAGGCAGAGCAAACGGCGCATGACAATCTCGCGTATCGGAATTGGGGGCATGATAGCGGACGGCGGGCGGGTGTGCAGGGCGGGGCGTTCGATGGTGTTCGATGCACTCTTGGCGGCAGCGTCGAGCAGCGGCAAGCCGCCCAGCCACTTCGCCTTCGACGTCGGCGTCCAATTCGCTGCGGTAAGCGTCTGGATGTATTGCATTTGTATTACAGGGTTATGGCGGAATCGGTGGGTTTTGATGAAAAAACAGCACTTTGCCGCGATGTTCGCGCCGCCTGAACACAGTTGCGTCCGGCATCCTTGGCGCGGTACAGCGCCTCATCCGCCTGACTGGTCATCATCAGGCTGTCAGAGTGTTCGCACAACTCCACCACGCCGGCACTGAATGTGCACCAAAGGTCTTGAGGCTGGGCAGGGTAGTGAATTTCGGCAAAGCGCTGACGAATTTCATTCAGCACTGTGTAAGCCGATTCGAGGTCAGTGTCCGGCATGACGATCGCGAACTCTTCGCCGCCATAGCGGCCGATGAAGTCGGTCTTGCGCAAGCGTTGCTTCAAGAACAGCGCCAGGTTTTTGATTACCCGGTCGCCCATGGGGTGGCCGTGGCTGTCATTGACGCGTTTGAAGTGGTCAATGTCGAGCATCGCAAAGCACAGCGGCTTGCTCTCGCGGCGGGAGCGGAAGCAGCAGTCTTCAAGCAATTGCAAAATGTGCGTGTGGTTATACAGGCCGGTCAGGCTGTCGCGGATCATTCGGGCTTTCAGATTACGCGCCCGTGCCGCGCGGTTGCGCACGGTGGTGATCAGGTGGCGCGGCTTGATCGGTTTGGTCAGGAAGTCGTCGCCGCCTTCACTCATGGCGTCGAGTTGCTTGTCCAGATCGTCTTCGGCCGACAGGTAAATGATTGGCACGCTGACATAGCGGTCGTTGTGACGGATCACCTTGGCCAGTTCAGTGCCGGTGCAGGTCGGCATGTACATGTCGAGGATGATCAGGTCAGGTTGAAAGTCCGAGAGTTCGGCCATGGCCTGAATCGGATCGATCAACGTGCGTGTGACGATCCCGGCGCTGTTCAACAGGCGTTCGGTGTGCAGGGCCTGGGCGCGTGAGTCGTCGATGATCAGCACTTTATAAGGTTCGTACTGAGCGACACAGGTCAGGACTTCGATTTTCTCCAGCAGGCTCGAAGCTTCCAGCGTGCCGGTGAGAAACTCCTGGCCACCGGCACGCACGGCGGCGAGGCGGGTCGGGGTGTCGGTTTCGTTCAGGCTGAAGAACAACAGCGGCAGGCGCTGATCGAGACCTTCCTGGGCTTCGGCGGCCAGCTTCAGGCCAATACCGGCGCCACTGAAGTCCACGTCCATGACGATGGCGGCGGGTAAACGCTCGACCATCGACGCGCGAAATGCTGCAACGCTGTCCAGGGATTTAACGCTGAGTCCGAAAAATTCCAGTTGTTTGGCCAGGCGCTCGGCGCGGTCGTGATCTTGCAACATCACATAGATCGGCTTGCGCAAGGGCGGCAGCAACGTATGTTCGAGCTGATCGCCATGTCGCAGGCCGGTGCGCGACAAGCGTTGCATCAAGCGATTGAGATCGGTAATCAGCCCGCTGCTGAGTCGTCCGCGATTGGCGTCGACAGCCTCCAGCGACTGGCCGATGTGGCGCGCCAGTTGCGTATGTTCCGGTTGCTCGAAACGCTCGGCAAACCGCAGCAGGCGCAGGTTGGCCTCGCTCAGTTCCGACAAGTCGGCGGTGGACCACTCGCTGCGTTGCAGGCGCTGCCAGATCTCAAGAATTTGACGTGCCTGATGAATCACCCGCTGGGCAAAGTGGTGCTTGAGGCGCTCACGGCTGGAGTCTTCTGGCTCGGTCATATCCTGACTACTAGTTAGGGTAAATGCTGAGGTCGACTGGTGGCTCTATGCTAGCACCTCTTTTCAATGGGATGAGAGTCGTACGTCAATAATCTGTAATGCAGCGTCATTCAGTTTGTGACCGGCCGGTCTTGTTTGGCAGGGTTGTGTTAGGCAGCCCCCCGCGTTCAGGCGGTTTCAAGAGATTTCCTTGTCGCTTAAGGGCCACTTCCTTCGCTGCGGCGAGCCTCGTCTGTCAGGGAATTCTGATTTTGCGTCGGCATGATTCGCCCGGGATTTTCGGCTGTTAGGGTTCAGGGATTCCCTTGGTAACCAACCGAAACTCATGACTCAGTGTTTTGAACAACATTCCAGCGATGACCAGCGCCTGAATCACAACAGCACCCCCCGTTGCTGACTGTGAGTGTAAAGAGGAGCGGCTTTATGGCAGCAAGACCTTGGTCACTGACGTGCCGATCCTCACGTGCTCCTGCCTTTGGCGTACGTATCAGCGCGAGGCGGAGGAGATCGTCGCCCCGAAGGGCGTATTGATTGCCGACCCGGTGGCGCGCAATCGAGCTATCAACGCGGCCTATGCCCGGCTGTGGCTGCATGACCCAAGGTTTCAGTGGGCCGGGCTGGCGGCGTTTGCCTCCAAGCAGGTGGGTTGTGGATTGCTGCATGCAACGGACAGTGTTGAACGTATTCGCGAGGAGTGGGAGGCGCGGCAGCGTTTGCGAGACGGCCGCCGTGAGTCCGGGGTTTTGACTCCGGACAGAATGTCCGAACAGGCAGATGCCTTGCGTGACTATAAAGAAGCGGATGCGCGTAATCCTGTGCCCTCAGTGGATATTCGTTTTGCCGGGGAAGACTTGTCCTTGGTACAGCAGCAGTTCCTGCATGTGCACGACATGATGGCGCTGGGGAATACCACGCTGTTTCTGGATGTTTTTCCGCTGCATGAGTTTTATGCCAAGCGTGGGTTGGAGGAGTTGAAGAAGTGCCTGGACACCCGGAAGGGAATTCACGGCCACCCGAAGTTCCCGGTGCTATGGCCAGTGGGGCAGGAAAAGCTGAAATTCGGGAGAGGCTACATCGAAATCCTTCGGGCGTTTGAGGCGTTTGAAGCCGGGAATATTGCCAGCAGTGTGGAAGACCTGGCATGGCATGAGCAGCAAAATATTCTTCAGCCCACGATTTATCAGGACCAGCAACTGGTGGCTTTACTGCGTGGCAATCATGCTTCCTACGTGACCGGTTTTCCTACGGGGGTAGCTCAAGCAATTGAGTTGACGCTCTCTAGCCAATGCCAGCGTGTTGTTGACGGTCGCACCATTGGCTTTAGTAATAGCCCGCTGGCGGACCTATCGGATATCAAGCAGCGAATGCCTTTCGTTCTTCGGGCGGCCGCACGCTTTGATGAGCTGCTCAACGACACAAACCGCAGTGTGCTGGAGCAGTCGATCACCGAGATCGCATCAGGGCAGGGAATACGATGAGTTCGCGGCAAGGTATTGGCCGCTGGCGGCTTGGGGCAGGCTTGCTGCTTCTGGCTAGCCTGATTTGGGTGGCTACAAATCAGTTAGTTGAGTCTCTGTCGCAAGAGCCGGTAATCGCATTGGAGATGGGCGGTACCTATGAAACCTTGCTCAAGCATTCTTCAGTCCGCTTCAGCCCGAGGGTGCCCGGGCATGTCTGGATGGGCATTCCCTACACGGATGCACGGCTTCGATTCATCGATCCGCAGTACGAATTCCTCACACCGAGAGCACGCTTTTTTACTGTTGTATTTGACGACAATGTCGTTGGCAGTATCCGCATGTCCCCACAGATTGAACCGTTGCTGCTCGATGACGCCCTGAAGGTCGCTCTGGATTTGCAGGATCAGTGGCGCCAGGGCGGATGGAGGGTGGCCGGGAGGACAAGTTATCCACCCTTTGCTGACACGCCTGAATGGCGAGCGCAGTTTCGAGACGTTAATAAAGGAGGAGCGGTCTACTGGAAGGCGGGTGATAAATATCAAGTCACGATGTTCATGGATCGTTTCAAATACGACAAGCGACCCAACGAAGAGCGCTACCTCATCACACTGTCGATCGGCAAGCCATGGACGCCTTTCGCGGAAGATGGGGACGAAGAAGTCGAATTGGATCAATCCAAACCGAACACCCCCTTATTCCCCACAAAAACCAAAGGAGCCCCATCATGCCAACCCCTGCCTTCATGACCCTCCACGGCGAACGACAAGGCCTCATCAGCGCGGGCGCCTTCACCGAAGCGTCAGTGGGTAACGTCTACCAATTGGGTCGTGAGGACCAGATCATGATTCAGGCTCTGAGCCATGGCATCTTCGTGCCCAAAGGGTCGGGCGCGGGGCGCCGGATGCACAAGCCCTTGGTCATTACCAAGTCCATCGACAAAGCGTCGCCACTGATCAACATCGCCTTGTGTTCCGGGGAGCTGCTCAGCAAGTGCCGCGTCGAGTGGTATCGCACTTCGGCTCAGGGAATGCAGGAGCATTTCTACACGATGGAGCTTGAAGACGCGGTGATCATCGGCGCCGAGGTGCTTTTGCCGCACTGCCAAGACGCGGGCACTGCGCACATCACCCAGTTGGAGAAGGTTCACTTCAGCTACCGACGCATTTACTGGAGACATGAAATCAGCCGTACCATGGGCTCCGACGAGTGGAACGCCGAGACGCTGGCATGAGGCTGGTCCATGACTTTCGTCTGACTGCGTGGGAGCGCCAGCATGCTTGTCCTGGCGAGGAAGCGATGGACCATGTTCGCCAGGCGTTGAACGATCGGCAAACCATTGAAGGACTGAGCGAGTTGCGCGCCAGTTTGCTGATCGATATCGACAGCGAAGTGCTCGACCAGATTGAGCGGGGTGAGTGGTGGTTGGTCAGGGCTGAAGCCGACTACGGTGACTGGGCGATTGCGAAGCAGGCTTTTGACCGCAAGGTCATGGAGCTGATGAAAAATCCACCGCCCCAGCCCTCTCGAACACCCAGGATTTTCCGCCTGATCGACAGCTTCACGGGCGAGTCGCTGGTGCAGCGCAGCTACATCGCGACCGTGGACGGGGAAGCTGTCCAGCGCACAACAGACGGCGAAGGCATCGCCCATCTTTTCATGCCGGCCGAGGTGCGGCAGGTTTCAATGGTGGTCAGGGGCCATTAAAGCAGGCATGCACACTTGAGTTCATTGGCAAGGGTGGCTGGTTTTCCTACGCCAATTTTCGGGATAAACCCAACGACGGGTGCCGGCCCAAGGCACGTTGTTGTATGGTTGTGGTCGAACCGATGAACTCAAGTGATTGAAAGGATATCGCCATGCTGGACTGGAAGAACCGCGCGGGCAGCGCACCTGAACGTGCCGCTGCACCTGAATCGGCCACCCGCAGTTACTTTGGCGGCCTGCTGTTCAGCCGGGCGCTGGCCACGCTGATCGGCCTTTATCTACTGGTTACGATTGCCCTGGGTTGGTACTGGAGTGCAGAGCCTGCGCTGTTCCCGGTCCAGCAAAATGCCCAGATCGCTGCCGAAAAAGAAGGCAAGCAGATGGTCATCGGCTACACCACGGTGGAAACCCTCAAGACCGTCGCCGGGACGTTGCTGACCAAACCGGGTGGCTATATTTCCAACGACCGTTTCCCGCCGGGCCTGTGGATGGACAACATGCCGAGCTGGGAATATGGCGTGCTGGTCCAGGTGCGCGACCTGAGCCGTGCGCTGCGTAAAGACTTCGCCCGCTCCCAGTCGCAGTCGGCCGAAGACGCCGATCTGGCCAAGGCCGAACCGCGTTTCAACTTTGACAACAAAAGCTGGGTGCTGCCTTCCAGTGAGTCCGAATATCAGGAAGGGATCAATTCCCTGAGCCGCTATCAGGCGCGTCTGTCCGATCCGAGCCAGAAAAGCGCGCTGTTCTATGCCCGCGCCGACAACCTGAACAACTGGCTGGGTGACGTGGGCACCCGACTGGGTTCGCTGTCACAACGCCTGTCGGCCAGCGTCGGCCGGGTCAAACTCAACACCGCGCTGAAAACCGAAGTCCTCGCGCCGGGGCAAGTGCCACAGGTCGACGAAGAAATCGTCGAGACCCCGTGGATGCAGATCGACAACGTCTTCTACGAAGCCCGTGGCCAGGCTTGGGCGCTGTCCCATCTGTTGCGCGCAATTGAAGTCGACTTCGCCGACGTATTGGCCAAGAAAAATGCCACGGTCAGCGTGCGTCAGATCATTCGTGAGCTGGAAGCCTCGCAAGAGGCGGTCTGGAGTCCGATGATCCTCAATGGCAGCGGTTTCGGCGTGTTGGCTAACCACTCGCTGGTCATGGCCAATTACATTTCCCGGGCCAACGCAGCGGTGATTGATCTGCGTCAATTGCTCAATCAGGGCTGAGCCATGGTCGATAGTTCCAAAGAGGCCGCCCATCGCGCGGCCTCGGATGCCGAACAGATCGCCTGGGTCGACGAACAGGACAACCTGCTCGGCGCCCTGGTCCGTTCCGATTTGCGTGAGCGCGGGCTGATCGGGCGCGGCACCTACATCATGCTGTTCAACTCGGCCGGTGAACTGTGCGTGCACCGGCGAACCCTGAGCAAAGCGATTTATCCGGGGTATTGGGACGTGGCTGCGGGGGGCATGGTGCTCGCCAGTGAAACCTACGCCGAGTCGGCCGCCCGCGAACTCGAAGAAGAGTTGGGCGTGAGCGGCGTGGAACTGACCGCCCATGATCACTTCTTCTTTGAAGACACCGGCAACCGGCTCTGGTGTTCGGCGTTTTCGGCGGTGTGGGACGGGCCGTTGACTCTGCAGCCTGAAGAGGTGCTCGAAGCGCGCTTCATCCCCGTCGATCAGGTCATGCTGGAAATCCAGCAAAAGCCTTATTGCCCGGACTCTCTGGCCGCGTTGAAGCGCTATCTGCGTGCTCAACAGGATGACGTCGCAAAAGAGCTATAAATTGGCGCCGATTGGCTCTTAGCAAGTCGGCTTTTTGCCGTTACACTGCGCGACCTTTTCAAACTGAACCAGCGTGCCCGGTTCAGTAGCGCTGCCCCTGCCTGAGTGGGGCTTCGCGGTCGATGGCCACTTCCCGAGTTGCCGCGACCAGTCTTTGTCCTCCCAAGAGGATTGCCGGTGGCCAAAAAAGCCGCATCCTTCGCCGCCCTTGGTGGCCTGGTATTTTCCACCGACGCAGGTCGTCATTGCCCGGAATGCAGTAAACCGGTGGACGCCTGTATCTGCAAACAGACCGTTATCCCGGCCGGCGACGGCATCGCTCGCGTACGTCGCGAAAGCAAGGGCCGTGGCGGCAAGACGGTGACCACCATCACCGGCGTGCCGTTGGCCGAAGACGCGCTCAAGGACCTGGCCACCACGTTGAAGAAACGTTGCGGCACCGGTGGGGCGTTGAAAGACGGGATCATCGAAATCCAGGGCGATCATGTCGAGCTACTCTTGGGCGAGCTGATCAAACTCGGTTTCAAAGCGAAGAAGTCCGGCGGCTAGCAGCCTCTGTGAAAACCACCCTCGGCTTGATCCAGTCCTGACAGTGGGTCTGGCGTCGTCTACATGGTTTTCACAGAGCCTGTTCTGATCCGGTTTCTAAACTCAAACCTGAATGTGCGGTCTATCGCCCTTGCATGCAGGCTAATCGTCATTTTCATTCTTTAGACTGCGCCGGCCTGAACTCAAGGCGACGCTCTATGACTTCTTTATAGGGGACTTCAATGTCCGTACGACGCACACGCAAAGACGATGGCAGCCAATGGACAGTTGCGGACAGCCGCAGTGTTTACGGGATTCGCCATTGGGGGGCCGGGTATTTCGCGATCAACGACGCCGGTCGTGTCGAAGTTCGTCCGAACGGTCCGACCAGTTCGCCTATTGATCTGTTCGAGCAAGTCGACCAACTGCGCAAAAGCGGTTTGTCCTTGCCATTGCTGGTGCGTTTCCCGGATATCTTGCAAGACCGCGTGCGTCAGCTGACCGGCGCCTTCGATGCCAACATCGAGCGTCTGGAATACCAGAGCAAGTACACCGCGCTGTACCCAATCAAAGTGAACCAGCAAGAAGCGGTGATCGAAAACATCATTGCCACCCAGGACGTTTCCATCGGTCTGGAAGCCGGGTCCAAGCCTGAGCTTCTGGCCGTGTTGGCCCTGGCGCCGAAGGGCGGCACTATCGTCTGCAACGGTTACAAGGACCGTGAGTTCATTCGTCTGGCGCTGATGGGCCAGAAACTGGGTCACAACGTCTTTATCGTGATCGAGAAAGAATCCGAAGTCGGCCTGGTGATCGAAGAAGCGGCGTCGCTGAAGGTCAAGCCTCAAGTCGGTCTGCGCGTGCGTCTGTCGTCCCTGGCCTCGTCCAAGTGGGCTGACACCGGCGGCGAAAAATCCAAATTCGGTCTGTCGGCGGYGCAATTGCTGTCGGTGGTCGAGCGTTTCCGCGCGGCCGGCCTGGATCAGGGCATTCGCCTGCTGCACTTCCACATGGGCTCGCAAATCGCCAACCTGGCGGACTACCAGCACGGCTTCAAGGAAGCGATTCGTTACTACGGCGAACTGCGCAACCTCGGCCTGCCGGTGGATCACATCGATGTCGGTGGCGGTTTGGGCGTGGACTACGACGGTACGCATTCGCGCAACGCCAGTTCGATCAACTACGACATGGACGATTACGCCGGTGTCGTGGTCGGGATGCTCAAAGAATTCTGCGACGCGCAGAACCTGCCGCACCCGAACATTTTCTCCGAAAGCGGCCGCTCGTTGACCGCTCACCACGCCATGTTGGTGGTGCAAGTCACCGACGTCGAGAAACACAACGACGACGTGCCGAAAATCGACAACAAGGAAGAGCTGCCGGAAACCGTGCAGTGGCTGGTTGACCTGCTGGGCCCGACCGACATCGAGATGGTCACCGAAACGTACTGGCGCGCGACGCACTACATGAGTGACGTGGCTTCCCAGTACGCCGATGGCAAGCTGACCCTGGCGCAAAAAGCCCTGGCCGAGCAATGCTACTTCGCCGTGTGCCGTCGCTTGCACAACTCGTTGAAAGCCCGTCAGCGTTCGCACCGTCAGGTGCTCGACGAACTCAACGACAAACTGGCCGACAAGTACATCTGCAACTTTTCGGTGTTCCAGAGCCTGCCGGACACCTGGGCCATCGGCCAGGTCCTGCCGATCCTGCCGCTGCACCGTCTCGACGAAGAGCCGCTGCGCCGCGCCGTGCTGCAAGACCTGACCTGCGACTCCGACGGCAAGATCAAGCAATACGTCGACGAGCAGAGCATCGAAACCAGCCTGCCGGTGCACGCGCTGAACGACGGTGAAGACTACCTGCTGGGGATCTTCCTGGTGGGCGCCTACCAGGAAATTCTTGGTGACATGCACAACCTGTTCGGCGACACCGATTCGGTAAACATCTACCAGAACGCTGACGGCAGCGTGTACCACGCCGGTATCGAAACCCACGACACCATCGAAGACATGCTGCGTTACGTGCACTTGTCGCCGGAGGAGTTGATGACCCACTACCGCGACAAGTGCGCCAGTGCCCGCATCACCGCTGCCGAGCGCACCCAGTTCCTCGACGCGCTGCGTCTGGGCCTGACCCGTTCGTCTTACCTGTCTTCTTGAGGTAAGGCACTGCTCTCATCAGGTTGTCTGAAAATGTTCCGCACGCTGCGGAAATTTCATATGACCTGGTGAGACGCGTCTTTGTTTTTCAGCGAAATGACTCACATCCACGTCTATCCATGCGATGTGGTCTTCTTTTCGCGTAGGCCGTTTCCTAAGTTGTATTTCGGCACTCTACTCGGCCAACTCTCTCGGAGAGAATCCCCGGCCGCCCCTCCTGTAGAGAATCGCCGATGTTCGATCCAGTCAACGAGCCGTCATTTCGTCTGGATGTAGAGGGTCTGCCCGATCCCTTTGAGGTCTTGGCCTTTACCGGCACTGAAGCGATCAGCCAACCCTTTGTGTTCGACATGGATCTGCTGATTGATGATCCGGCACTGGACCTGGCAAGTCTGTTGTACCGGCCGGCTTTTTTGCATTTCGGGCCTGCGGGGAACGGTATTCACGGGCAGCTGCATGAACTCGTCCAGACCGGACATGGCGCCACACCCAGGCTTTGTCGTGTAAGCCTGAGGCCGAAACTGGCGTGTCTGGCGCTGCGGTTCAGCCGGCGAATGTTCAGTGACCGTTCGGTGCCGGACATCCTCGCCCAAGTGCTCAAGGAGCATGGCATTGCGGGCAAGGATCGGCGTTTCGAGTTGACCGGCGATTACCCTTCTCGGGATTTCTGCACGCAGTACCAGGAGTCGGATCTGCAATTTTTCCAGCGACTGTGTGCACAAGAAAGACTCCATTATCACTTCGAGCACCGCTGGGGCGGTCACTGTCTGGTCATTGGTGACGGGCAGGGACTTGTTCGATGTGGCGCAGAGATGGTCTTTGCGCCCGACACCGGACAACCCGGCGTGCATCAGTTCACACTCCAGGGGCGCGGGCAGGCTGCCGAAGGCCATACGAACCTTGCGACGCTGCGCAGTGGCCAGCGGGTTCCGATGACGGGTCATCCATGTGCTGACTGGAATCGTCGTTGGCTGCTGACCCATGTCGAGCATCAAGGTGGACAGCTGCCGGAGTTTACATATGGCAACCAGGTCCGCGCGGTGACCGCAGCGTTGCCTTATGTGACGAGGAACTCGACCATTGGCCCAAGGATGCACAGCCTGCAACGGGCCTGGGTGGTCGAGGTCGATGAGCCTCAACCCGATGTGTCCAGGCCCGTCGCCGTGCAATTTGACTGGCTCTATCAGGGCGAACGGGCGGCACCCAGCCACTGCTGGTTGTCGATAGCCCCTGAATTGCGTGGCACGCTCGACCTGCCTTTGAGTGAAGGAATTGAGGTGCTGGTGAGCTTTATCGAAGGCGATCCGGATCAACCGCTGATCACCGGGTTTCTTCCCTGCACGCCCGATATCCAGGTGCCAGGCTCATCCGGGCTTCAATCGGCTTCGGTGGCGGATGACAAGGTGCCGGTCGAGGGATTGTTGCGCTTGTTGCACTCCAGYGAGCCGTTGGTGTTGCTGTGCCTGCTGCCCGGCGGGGGCAGTTTCACTCATTGCACACAAACCCTTTGCACTTGCCGGGCCGCGACGCAGCTTGGCCAGAGCGGTGCGGCATGATTGCCGTCCTGGCTCCCGAAGCAACCTCGCCTTGGTTGTTGCTCGATGTACCGGGTGAGCCTGGGGCCGGTGCAGCACTGCGGCAGCAGTTTGCCCATGCCCGCAAGTTCTGGCTGTTTGAGAACACCGAATGGCAGCCGCTGAGGGAGCGCGGACCGGTGTTGGTCGACCTCAACGGATGCCCTGCGCTGGCCGAACGGTGCCACCGCGAACCCCACCTCTGGAGCGGGTTGTGGTTGTTCAGTGAGGCGTCGCCGTCGCAGTTGCTCGAACATCTGCGTCGCATGCTCACCGTCACCGTTGGCCTGCATCACCGCGCCTTGCTGAGTTACTACAACCCCCACACGGCCAGCTACTTTTTCGATGCATGCGATGCCCAGGAGCTAAGTCGCTGGCTCGGTCCGATCAGCCAGCTGCGCTGGTTTGGTGGAACCTGGGCTGACCGGGCTATCGGCTGCCAGGGCTGGCAGCAGTTGTTCAATCCGGGGCTTGCGGTCAAACCGCTAGGCATCGAGGAAGACCTCAGTGCGCGTCAGCGCGACGCATTGCAAACCTGCCTGCTGGAACAGCACGCCTGGCGCTGGAGCCAATCCACCGGATGCAGTTACACGCGCCTGTGGGCTTATCTGCTGGAGGGACTGGCGCTGGGTTTCAGCGAGCGGCCGGTGCTCGATGGCTGGTTATGGCTACGCTTGCAGTGCCCCGGCGCAGTGCCTGAGCAGCCGTTGCCGGGAATCACCCAACAGGAACGTCTCGATAGCCTGCGCAATCGTTGGCAGAACAATCAACCCTGAACGTATTGAAGACCCTGACCTCCCATCATCCGGTGAACCAGCCGTCGTTCTTGCGCAAGTACCAGGCGAACGCGCCGAGGGTCAGGCTGCGCAACACCATGAACAGCAAAAATGTGATCCACAGTCCATGGTTGCCCAGGCCTTGCAGTGCCCAGGCGAAGGGCAGCAGCAGAATCAAGGTCAACAGCATGCCGTTGCGCATTTCCCGGGCGCGAGTGGCACCAATGAACAGCCCGTCGAGCAGGTAACTCCACACTGCAATCAGCGGCAACGCAGCGAGGTAGGGCAGGTAGATGAACGCGGTGTCGCGCACGCTCTGGATGTCCGTCTGCATCTCGATAAACAGGTGCCCGGCGAACGCAAACAGCACGGCAAAGCCCAGGCTCGCCAGCAATGACCAGCCGCAGGCGACCACCAGTGAGCGCCGCAATGCCACTCGATCACGCGCACCAATGGCGTGCCCGCACAAGGCTTCCACGGCATGCGCCAAACCGTCCAGTGCATGTGCCGTCAGCAGCAGGCCGTTAAGCAACAACGCATTAGCGGCAACGGTGGCATCACCGAGTCGCGCGCCCTGCACGGTGATCAGGAAAAACACCGATTGCAGCGCCAGGCTACGAATGAAAATGTCGCGATTGACCGCCAGCAATGGCCGCCAACTCTGCCACAGCGCCAACGCGGCCCAGACGATATGCCCCGGGTAGGAACGCAAGGCTTTGCGTGTCAGCAGCAGGCCAATCAGCGCGCCGGTCCATTCGGCAATCACCGATGCCCGGGCCGCACCGGCCACGCCCCACTCCAGCCCGAGGACGAACCACAGGTTCAGCGCGATGTTCACCAGGTTGGTGCTCAGCAGAATCGCCAGCGGCGCCCGCGCGTTCTGGGTGCCGAGGAACCAGCCGACCAGAGCATAACTGGCCAGCGCCGCCGGTAGACCGAATAACCGAGTGTGGAAAAATTCGCGGGTCAATTGATCGAGTTCGGCCGAAGGTTGCATGAAGTGCAACGCGACGCCGCTCAAGGGAACACCCACGGCGCCGAGGACAATCGCCAGGCCCATGGCCAACAACAGACCTTGCAACAAAATCTGCCGTAACGCCGCGCCATCTCCGCGTCCGGCTGCCTGCGCCGCGAAGCCGGTGGTGCCCATGCGCAGAAAACCCATGGCCCATGCCAGGAGCGTATACAAACTGGCCCCGACCGCGACGGCACCCAACTGATGGGCGTGGGGCAGATGGCCGATGACCGTACTGTCGACCAGCGCCACCAGCGGTACGGAAATGTTCGACAGAATCATCGGCGCAGCCAGCGCCCAGACCCGACGATGGGTCGGGCGGTCACGCCAGTCGGCAATCAGGTTGGACATGCAGGCTCCTTGGGGACGCCGGCATTGTAACGACAGTTGGTGGTGATCGTTCCCATGCTCTGCGTGGGAATGACTTTTGTGACGCTCTGCGTCACGCCATTAGGGACGCGGAGCGTCCAGAGCTGCATTCCCACGCAGAGCGTGGGAACGATCAGATACAGGGGGAAGGGTGGTGTCAGTGAATGATCCAGCTCAGCAACCAAAGCCCCAGCATCAACCAGATGATCCCCATGATGATCGACGCATTCATGAAGGCCCGAATCGCCGACCACAACAGCATCAAGCCCAGGATCAGCGCGATGATGCTGATGATCGATGCGTCCATCCCCAACGTCCGGGACAAGCCTTCGACAAAGTCGCCACCGGCATTGCTCAGCAGATTGAACAAGCCACTGAGGCCGTCAACGATAAAGCGGATGACTGAACCGAGCGCCTGGCCGAGCCATTCGAAAAAACCTTCTACCTGCATGGGGTTAACGTCCTGATGAAAGTGGTTGAGCCTTGGGCCATTGATCGCAGTGGCGAGTTCCCTGCAAGCATAGTGGTTTTGCAGCGCATGCCGCTTGCCTTCACACATCATCCCCCCGAAGCTATACGCCTTCAGGAGAGCCCGATGAACCTTGTTGAACTGACCGAACGCCTGCACGCCATTCGAGATCGCAATGACTGGCGGCAATTTCACAGCCCGAAAAACCTGGCCATGGCCGCCAGCGTGGAAATGTCCGAACTGGTGGAGATCTTCCAGTGGCTGAGCGAAGACCAGTCGCGTCAGCTGCCGGCCGACAAGCTCGCCCACGCCGGGCAGGAAGTGGGCGATATCGTGCTCTATTTATTGCTGCTGTGCAGCGAGTTGGGGCTGGACATGAATGAAGTCGTGCGCAGCAAACTCGCAGACAGCGAAAAGAGGTTCAGCTGATGAGCGATCGTCATTTTGATCAACTGGCGACACGCTTCGCCGAAAAAATCTACGGCGGGGCCAAAGGCGCGATCCGGCTGGCGGTGCTTCAGGCCGACCTGGCTGAAACCCTGCCAGACCGGCCGCTGCGCGTACTCGACATCGGCGCCGGTCTGGGCCACATGTCATTGTGGCTGGCCCAGCGCGGTCATGATGTCACGCTGGCCGAGCCCGCCGAGCCGATGCTCGAAGGCGCCCGCCAACGCTTTGCCGAGGCCGGGCAGAGCGCGACATTCATTCAGGCACCGTGGCAGGAGTTGCTCGGTCAGCTCACCGAACCTTATGACCTGGTGCTGTGCCATGCCGTGCTGGAATGGCTGGCCGAACCCCATGCGATCTTGCCGGTTTTGCATCAACTGACGAAGCAAGGCGGTTGGTTATCCCTGGCCTTCTACAACCGCGATGCGCTGATTTACCGCAACTTGCTCAAGGGTCACTTTCGCAAGATGCGCAAGAACGACATGGCCGGTGAGAAGCAGAGCCTGACCCCGCAACAGCCGCTGGATCCGCGCGAGCTGGCGGCGCAACTCGACGGCCTGTGGCAGGTCGAAACCCAGAGTGGCGTGCGGGTTTTTCACGACTATATGCCGGTGGAATTCCAGGCCCGCGCCGAGCTGGTGGACTTGCTCGAAATGGAGCTGGCCCACCGTCGTCACCCAAGCTTTGCCGGGCTTGGGCGCTATCTGCACTGGATCTGTCGACCGGTCTGAGCGGAGCACGAAATGAAAAGTCGTTCAGGGTTACTGCTGATCTGTCTCGGGCTGGCGGCCTGTGAGGGCAGTAACCCGTATGTGGCATCGTCCAATCCGATACCGCCAGCGCCACCCGGCGCCGCCACCACCTTCGATCACAGCGCCTACCCGGCGCCATCGCATGACTACGGGCGTTATCGCAGCTGGGCGTGGCTCGACGGTCATCTGCCGCCGGGCACCACCTGGGCAGACTCGGCGCAGGTGGCAGATCTAGTCAGCAATGCGCTCGACCAGCGCGGCTTGCGGCCGCAGCGCGATGACCGTCCGGCGGACCTGTTTGTCAGTGCCAACCTGCACCAGGAAACCCGAATGCGTCAGGTGCAGGACGATTACGGTTATTACGGCGCCGGCTATGGCGGGTATAACCACTATGGCAGCGGTTACGGCCTGTATGGCAGCGTGCCGATCATGCGCACCTATCAAGAACAAGTGGTGGTGGTACAGGTAGACATGTATGACGCCGGTACCGGTCAGCCAGTGTGGAGCGGCAGCGCTGAAACCAGCCTTCGAGGCAGCCAAAGCGAGCAAGCAGATGCCCTGCGAGAGGCTGTAGAAAAGGCAACGTCGGCGTATCCTCCTGGTTAGCTTCTGTAGATAAGAAGCATTCCGCATGTTTTGCCTGCACCTGGAGAAACATCATGTTCCGCCGTTTAGCTGTACTGGCTGTGGCCGCACTGCTCAGTGCCTGCGCCGCCAACCAGGTCAATCACGACTACGACGCCAGCCGCAATTTTGCCGCCTACCGCAGCTGGAGCTGGAAAGAACCCGCCCTGCAATATCGCCCCGATGATCCACGGATCAAGAGTGACCTGACTGAACAACGCATCCGCCAATCCGTTGCCGATCAACTGGATCAGCGAGGCTTGCGTCCGGCCGCCGCTGGCACCAAGGGCGACTTGAACGTACAAACTTATCTGATCGTCGAAGAGCGCCAGCAACAAGTCACCACCAACTATGGCGGCGGTTATGGCAACCCCTGGTACGGTTACTGGGGCGCGCCGATGTACAACGAAACCCGCAACGTCAGCTACAAAGTGGCGACCATCCAGATTGACCTGCTCGATGGCAAGGATGGCAAACTGGTGTGGCGCGGCAGCGACGAACAACTGCTCAGCGGCTCGCCGAATCCGACGGATCGCAGCAATGCGATACATGAAACCGTTGTACGGATCCTGGCCAACTACCCACCTACATTGGCCCACTGACACACTTAAACCCTGTGGGAGCGAGCCTGCTCGCGATGGCGGACTTACATTCAACATAGAGGCTGGATGTGCTGCCCTCATCGCGAGCAGGTCGAATCGTCGCACCGTCGCTCCCACATTGGATTTGCGCATCAGTACAAATTACTGCTCGCGATAGCCATCTAAATCATTCCAACGACTTATCTGTCAGCCATCAGGCTACCGGCCGCCAATGCCCGACCATGTGCTCAAGAYCCCCAGCACCCCCTAACTGAAAGTCCCCACTGGATCCCGCCGCGCTCGCCAGCAATGTCACTTCACTGGGCAACCGCACCGGTTTGCGAAACTGCACGGCAATCTCGATGTTCGCCGTTGGCAGATGATCGGCCAGCGCCGCCAGCGTGCGCGCCTTGTTCCACAACCCATGGGCGATGGCCGTCGGGAAACCGAAGAGTCTGGCGCTGACGGCACTCAGGTGAATCGGGTTGTAATCGCCAGACACTTTGGCGTACTGGCGACCAATGTCGGCGGGGGCTTTCCAGCGGGCCACTTCCATCATCTCCAGCGTGGCTGCCAGCACGTCTTCGATGGGTTCGCCGTCCAGTTTGACACCCCGGCACAGCATCTGGCTTTGCGCCTCCCAGAGTGTCCCCAATTGATCGTCCAGCGTGGTCATCAGGTCAAACGTCGCACCCTTGGCATGGGGTTGCAGATTCTGCACCTGCACGCTGACACGTACCCGGTGCACGCCGCCCATGGGCCGCAGTACTCGGATGCGGTTGCTCAGGTGAATCAACCCCAGCAGGGGAAAAGGGAATGCTTTGGCGGTGAGCAATTGCATTTGCAAGGCAAACGCCAGGATGTGTGGATAGGTTGGCGGTAGC
Source organism: Pseudomonas sp. P5_A12 (assembly GCF_056400685.1). Lineage (NCBI taxonomy): Bacteria > Pseudomonadati > Pseudomonadota > Gammaproteobacteria > Pseudomonadales > Pseudomonadaceae > Pseudomonas > Pseudomonas sp. P5_A12. The sequence goes on from NZ_JBFUKU010000016.1 coordinate 32,703, forward strand.
AATCCGTTGTCGGCAAACCCACAGACGTTGCGATACGCCGCCAGGCGCTTGGGATCGACATCGACCCAGCAGTGCAAACCCGTGTCGGGCAACGTAGTACCAGTGATCTTGCGTCGCGTCGCTGCTCGCACGTACAACGCCGGCAGGCTCGGTTCGCGGTTGAGTGTGTGCCAATCGGTGATCATCACTAGGCCCCCAAGACACTTTGTCCACAGACCCGCAGCGCTTGCCCGGTAAAAGCGCCGGTGCCCGGTTGCGCCAGCCAGGCCACGGCTTCGGCGACGTCTTGCGGCAAGCCGCCCTGGCCAAGTGAACTCATGCGTCGACCGGCCTCACGCAGGCCGAACGGAATGTGTGCGGTCATCTGCGTTTCAATAAATCCCGGGGCCACTGCGTTGATGCTGATCCCACGTTGATCCAGCAGCGGCGCCCAGGCTTGTGCCAGCCCGATCAGCCCGGCCTTGCTCGCGGCGTAGTTGGTTTGCCCGCGATTGCCGGCGATACCGCTGATGGAGGCCAGCAAAATCACCCGTCCGTTGTCGTGCAAGGTGCCGCTGTCGAGCAGGGCCTTGGTCAGCACTTGTGGCGCATTGAGGTTGACCGCGAGCACCGCGTCCCAGAATTCCGGGGTCATATTGGCCAGGGTCTTGTCGCGAGTGATGCCCGCGTTGTGCACCACGATGTCGACGCCGTCGGGCAGGTGTTCGATCAATTGCGCAGCGGCGTCTTCGGCGCAAATGTCCAGGGTGATGCTGCGCCCGCCGAGGCGCGCGGCGAGGGCGTCGAGATCGGTTTTGGCCGGTGGCACGTCGAGCAGAATCACCTCGGCGCCGTCACGGGCCAGCGTCTCGGCGATCGAGGCGCCGATACCACGCGCAGCCCCGGTCACCAACGCCTTGCGCCCGGCCAGCGGTCGGGTCCAGTCCTGAACTGGCGTGGCGCACGCCTTCAACCGAATCACTTGCCCAGACACAAACGCACTTTTGGGTGAAAGGAAAAAGCGCAATGGACCTTCCAGTTGATCCTCGGCACCGTCGCCGACATAGATCAGCTGCAAGGTGCCGCCGCTGCGCAGCTCTTTGGCCAGCGAACGGCTGAAACCTTCCAGTGCGCGCTGGGCGCTGGCGGCGAATGGGTCGCTCAAGGTTTCCGGGGCGCGGCCCAGAATCACCAGGTGCGCGCTGTGATCGAGGTTTTTCATCAGCGGCTGGAAGAACTCGCGCAACTGTTTGAGTTGCCCGGTTTGCTCCAGGTTACTGGCGTCGAACACCACGGCTTTGAGTTTTGGACCGTGGCCGGGAATCCACGCGGTGGCCAATGAAGGTTCGGTGCCGTAGCTGTAAATCGCGTCGGTCAGGCGATTGGCGAAAGCACTGACTCTCGCCGCCAGCGGGCCACCGCCGATCAACAGCGCCCCTTCGACAGGCCGCAGCCGGCCTGCCTGCCAGCGCTCCAGGCGGACCGGCGACGGCAAACCCAGGGCCCCGACCAGGCGATGGCCAATGGACGAATTGGCGAAGTCGATATAACGGTCAGACATGGAACATGCTCCGGCAGCTGGGGTTCAAAGTGTGGACCACGAATGGCAATCAGTCGTTCGATCCACGAGATAAGGCCTACGCTTGAACATTGCAGAGTAGTTCGTAGCGGCAATTTCAGGGTGACCGCAACCCAGAGTTGGAATGCAAACCCTGAATTGGAATGCATACCCCTGTGGGACCGCGTTCATATTTTAATTTTCACAAGGAGCTTTTCATGACTCAGCTGCGCCGCGTCGCGATTATCGGCGGTAACCGCATTCCTTTCGCCCGCTCCAACGGGGCGTATGCCACCGCCAGTAACCAGGCGATGCTCACCGCAGCGCTCGAAGGCCTGATCGAACGCTACAACCTGCACGGCCTGCGCATGGGCGAAGTGGTCGCGGGTGCAGTGCTCAAGCTATCGCGGGACATGAACCTGACCCGCGAGTGCGTGCTCGGGTCGCGACTGTCGCCGCAAACGCCCGCTTATGACATTCAGCAGGCGTGCGGCACCGGGCTGGAAGCGGCGTTGCTGGTGGCGAACAAGATCGCCTTGGGGCAGATCGATTGCGGCATTGCCGGCGGGGTCGATACCACCTCGGATGCGCCGATCAGTGTCAGCGAAGGTCTGCGCCGGATCTTGCTGCAGGCCAATCGCGCCAAGACCACCGGCGACAAACTGAAAACGTTCCTGCAATTGCGGCCCCGGCATCTGATCCCGGAATTTCCGCGCAACGGTGAACCCCGCACCGGGTTGTCCATGGGCGAACATTGCGAGCTGATGGCGCAGACCTGGAATATCCCCCGCGAAGCACAGGATCAACTGGCGCTGGACAGCCATCACCATCTGGCCGCGTCCTACGCCGAAGGCTGGCACAACGACCTGATGACGCCCTTCCTCGGCTTGACCCGCGACAACAACCTGCGTCCGGACCTGACCCTGGAACAACTCGCCAAGCTGAAGCCGGCCTTCGAGAAGAGCGCCAAGGGCACGATGACCGCGGGCAACTCCACGCCACTCACCGACGGTGCGTCGCTGGTGTTGCTGGGCAGTGAAGAATGGGCCAAAGAACGTGGGCTGCCGATCCTCGCGTACTTACGCGATGGCGAAGCGGCGGCGGTGGATTTCGTCAACGGGGCCGAAGGCCTGTTGATGGCGCCGGTGTACGCGGTGCCGCGATTGCTGGCACGCAATGGCCTGACCCTGCAGGACTTTGACTACTACGAAATCCACGAGGCCTTCGCCGCACAGGTGCTCTGCACATTGAAGGCCTGGGAAGATCCCGACTATTGCAAAACCCGCCTCGGGCTTGATGCGCCGCTGGGCTCCATTGACCGCAGCCGCCTCAACGTCAAAGGCAGTTCCCTGGCGGCGGGGCATCCGTTTGCGGCGACCGGTGGGCGTATTGTCGCCAACCTGGCGAAGTTGCTGGATGCGGCGGGCAAGGGTCGAGGTTTGATCTCAATCTGCGCCGCTGGCGGTCAAGGCGTCACCGCAATTATCGAGCGCTGAAGAATCACCTGAGTAAACCCGGAACCTGTAGGAGCCTGCTCGCGAAAGCGGTGTGTCAATCACCTCAATGTTGGCTGAAACACCGCTTTCGCGAGCAGGCTCGCTCCCACAGGGATTATCTGCATCAAATAGATTTGTATGGATCCGTGACTTAGCCTAACGTCGGGCTTATCAGCCATCTTGCGACATAAGGCTAGTCAATGTCGACTAACGGACACGTTTCTCTCGAGCGGATCATTCCGACGTTGTCAGCGTTACCTCGTCCGCTATTCGCGCGAGTTGAAAGCCTGAACGCCGGTTCATGGACCCCACCGCACCGTCACGATTGGGTGCAGTTTTCCTACGCCATCAGCGGCGTCCTCGGCGTGCACACCGCCGAGGGCAGTTTCTTTGCGCCGCCGCAGTGGGGCATCTGGATTCCGGCGGACCTGGAGCATCAAGTCGTGACTTCGATGCGCGCCGAAATGCGCAGCCTGTATGTGCGCCGCGAGGATTGTGAGTGGGCGGACGGGCGCTGCCGGGTGCTGGAAGTTACACCGCTGGCACGGGAGCTGATCAAGAGTTTTTGCTTGCTGCCAGTGGAGTATCCGCAGGGCGACAGCCAGGAAGCGCGGTTGGTGGGTGTGTTGCTGGATCAGTTGGCGAACTTGCCCGAGGTGGGGTTTTCCCTGCCGTTGCCACGGCACGAGCGGCTGCTGGGATTGTGCAACGAGCTGATTGAACGTCCCGAGCAGAACGTGACATTGCAGCTCTGGGCGGAGCGCTTGGGCACCTCGGAAAAGACCCTGATGCGTCTGTTTCAGCGCGAGACCGGGTTGAGCTTTCGCGGCTGGCGACAGCGGATGCGGTTGTTGTCTTCGTTGAGTTTGCTGGAGGAGCGCGCCAGCGTGACCAATGCCGCGCTGGCATGTGGCTATGACTCGACGTCGGCGTTTATTGCCGCATTCAAAGGCCTGTTCGGGTTTACCCCCGGCGAACTCTTCAAGCAATAACACCACTTGACCCCTGTGGGAGCGAGCCTGCTCGCGAAGAGGGCGTCACATTCAATATCTATGTTGAATGTAAGTCCGCATTCGCGAGCAGGCTCGCTCCCACATTTGTTCTGCGGTGTTCTTGGGGATCAGGTTCTAAAGCGCCGAACCAATCCGTCCAGTTCACTCGAAAGCCCGGCCAGGCTTTGCGAGTCCAGGCGTGCCGAGTTGGCCAGTTCCGCGACCAATTGCGCATCCCCATGGATCTGGCTGATGTGCCGGTTGATGTCTTCGGCCACGCAATGCTGCTCTTCGGCCGCTGTTGCGATCTGCGTGTTCATGTCGCGGATCACGTCCACCGACTCGCGAATCAGCCCAAAGCTGTTGCGCGCTTCGCCAATGCGGTTCACCGACTGCTGCGACACTTCCAGGCTCGCATGCATCTGTTGAGTCACCTGACTGGTGCGCTTGGCAAGGTTGCCGAGCAGACCATCGATCTCCGCCGTGGAGTCCGCCGTACGTTTGGCCAGCGCCCGCACTTCGTCGGCCACGACCGCAAACCCGCGCCCTTGCTCACCGGCCCGTGCCGCTTCAATGGCCGCGTTCAGCGCCAGCAAATTGGTCTGCTCGGCGATCGAGCGAATGGTCCCCAGAATCGACTGAATATCGTTGCTGTCCCGTTCCAGTTGTTGCATCGATTGCGCCGACTGTTCGATTTCCTGGCTCAAGCGATCAACGCTGCTCACCGCCGCATCAATCTGCTGCTGACCTTCGCGGGCCTGACGCTGGCCGTTGTCGGCAGAGTCCGCCGCCTGGCTGCAAGAGCGTGCGACTTCGTTGGCGGTGGCGACCATTTCGTGGAACGCCGTTGACACCATGTCCACCGCTTCACGCTGGCGCCCGGCGGCTTCGGCCATGTCGCTGGAGACTTGGCTCGAACTCTTGGAGGTAGCGAGGATGTTGGTCGCAGCGCCGCCGATGCTTTGAATCAGGTTGCGAATCGCGGTCAAGAACTGATTGAACCAACTGGCCAGCTGCGCGGTTTCGTCGCTGCCACGGATTTCCAGGTTTCTGGTCAGGTCGCCTTCACCTTGAGCGATGCCTTCCAGACCGCTGGCCACGCTGCGGATCGGGCGCACGATGACACTGGCGAAACTCGCGCCGAGTATGGCGAAGAACCCGGCCAGCACGGCTGCGATGAGTGCTATCAGCCAGGTCAGTTGGGTGGCCGAGCTCAACACGTCGTCTTGCTTGATCAGGCCGATAAAGGTCCAGCCCAGTTGCTCCGACGGCCAGACGTTGGCCATGTAGAGTTCGCCGTTCAGCTCGACTTCCACCAGGCCTTTGCCAGCCTTGGCCAGTTGCGCGTAACCCTCGCCGAGGCTGCTCAGTGGCTTGAAGTTGTGCTCCGGTTGTTTCGGGTCCACCAGGACCGTGCCGGTATTTTCCAGCAGCATCAGGTAGCCGGTTTCACCGAGCTTGATCTGTTTGACGATTTCGGTGAGCTGCATGAGCGTCACGTCGATGCTGACTACGCCACCATTGCTGCCCAACTGGTTGTCGATGGTGCGCACGGTACTGACGTAGGTCGCGTCCTCCTGCGCCCAATAGTAGGCTTCGGTGCGGAACGGCTTGCCCGGTTTGGCCTGGGCCGCTTTGTACCAGGGGCGCTGGCGCGGGTCGTAATTGTTCAGCTTCGCATCGTCCGGCCAGGACACATAACCGCCGGCCGCGGTGCCGAGAATGGCATAGGCGTAGGAGGGATGACTGTTGCCCAGGTCCTGGAGAAGGCTGAAGATTTTTTTGTCCATCTCGCCTTGCGCAATGCTCTGGGCATTGGCGCTGATGTAGGTCTTGAGGCTGTCGTCGGAGTTCTTGATCAGGGGCTGGTTGGCCAAGTAGTCAACGTTTTGGCTGATGCCGTCGAAAAACAGTTGCATGGCGTTGCTGACCTGACGAATTTCGCGGCCGCTGCCGTCGACGAAACTCGCCTTGGCATCACTGCGCAAATTCAGCACAACGAGGGTGGCGACCAGCACCACGGGCAAGCAGGCGATGATTGCAAACGCCCAGGTCAACTTCTGTTTGATGTTCATCCACGCTCCAGATTTTCTTGTAGGCCCACGCAGTGCTCATGGCTCGCGGATAATTGCCTGTGTCTTTGAGGACTTCGGCCGCTGGCGGAGGAAATTGAGCCCGATTTGGAAAAATCCTACTGAACGGTATGAATAAAGATTTCAGCTTCTGTCGAAAATGCCCTCAAAACCTTTCGCCTACGCGTGTCGTTGCCTCAGCTATGATCTCGGGCGGTCATTGACGGCCGGCGGCGTATGAGTGATTAATCCGGCACATTGCGTGCCTCACGACGTTCATAGGTCGGCAACCCCTCCCCCGAACGACTGGATTGCCGTATAACGAATGACTTTCGCGTGTTTGGTAATAAAGGACCCACAATAAAAGCTGATGAAGACTCCAAAACGCATTGAACCCCTGATCGAGGACGGTCTGGTTGACGAGGTGCTGCGCCCACTCATGAGTGGTAAAGAAGCAGCTGTTTATGTGGTGCGCTGCGGCAACGAGTTACGTTGCGCGAAGGTCTACAAGGAGGCGAATAAACGTAGTTTCCGCCAGGCGGCCGAGTATCAGGAAGGCCGCAAGGTGCGCAACAGCCGACAGGCTCGTGCGATGGCCAAGGGCTCCAAGTTCGGCAAGAAAGAAACCGAAGACGCGTGGCAGAACGCCGAAGTGGCGGCTTTGTTCCGTCTGGCCGGTGCTGGTGTGCGGGTGCCCAAGCCGTATGACTTCCTCGAAGGCGTACTGCTCATGGAACTGGTGGCCGATGAATACGGCGATGCCGCGCCGCGTCTGAACGACGTGGTGTTGGAGCCGGACCAGGCCCGTGAATATCACGCGTTCCTGATTTCGCAGATCGTGCTGATGCTGTGTACCGGTCTGGTGCACGGTGACCTGTCCGAGTTCAACGTGCTGTTGACCCCGGACGGCCCGGTCATCATCGACTTGCCTCAGGCGGTGGATGCGGCGGGTAACAACCACGCGTTTAACATGCTGGAGCGGGACGTGGGCAACATGGCGTCTTACTTCGGGCGATTTGCGCCGGAGTTGAAAAAGACCCGGTACGCCAAGGAAATGTGGGCGTTGTACGAAGCCGGCACCTTGCACCCGGCCAGTATCTTGACCGGGGAGTTCGACGAGCCGGAAGAGTTGGCCGACGTCGGCGGGATCATGCGCGAAATCGAGGCTGCACGGCTGGACGAAGAGCGCAAGCAAGCGATCCGCGCTGCTGACGACGCGCCACCTGGGAAAGCCGAAGAACCGCCTCCGCCCTGGATGCAGTGATCAGCTAAACAAAAACCCGGCTTCGGCCGGGTTTTTTGTCCCCAATCCCCCACAAGGGATCAGCGGTGCATCAGGTGCAGCACCCCGATTCAAGATTCTTGAGAATCGGACAATCTGGGCGATGGTCGCCCTGGCAGTGCTCGACCAGGTCTTGCAGGGTGTCGCGCAGTTGACCAAGCTCGAGAATTTTCTGGTTCAGTTCGTCGATGTGCTGGCGGGCCAGGGCCTTTACGTCGGCGCTGGCGCGTTGGCGGTCCTGCCAGAGGGTCAGCAGCTTGCCGACTTCCTCCAGTGAAAACCCCAGGTCCCGGGAGCGCTTGATGAAGGCCAGGGTGTGCAAATCGTCGTCGCCGTAAACGCGATAGCCGCTTTCGGTGCGATGGGCGGCCTTGAGCAAGCCGATGGACTCGTAGTAACGGATCATTTTCGCGCTCAGGCCGCTTTGACGGGCTGCTTGACCGATGTTCATCGATTGTCCTCCAGATCCTTGGGCTTCCAGGTTTTCAACAGTAACGCATTGCTCACCACACTGACGCTCGACAACGCCATGGCCGCACCGGCCAGCACCGGGTTGAGGAAACCGAACGCCGCCAGCGGAATGCCGATCAGGTTATAGACGAAGGCCCAGAACAGGTTCTGCCTGATCTTCGCATACGTCTTGCGGCTGATCTCCAGCGCCGCCGGTACCAGCCGTGGGTCGCCACGCATCAGGGTGATCCCGGCCGCGTGCATGGCCACGTCGGTGCCGCCGCCCATGGCGATGCCGATGTCCGCCGCGGCCAGGGCCGGGGCGTCATTGATGCCGTCACCGACCATCGCCACCACGCCGGTTTTTTTCAGTTCGGCGACGGTGGCGGCTTTGTCGGCGGGCAGCACTTCGGCATGCACATCGCTGATGCCCAGGGCCTCGGCAACGACTTTGGCGCTGCCGCGATTGTCGCCGGTCAGCAGGTGGCTGCTGATGCTCCGCGCGCTGAGTTGTTGCACGGCTTGCAGGGCGCCGGGTTTGAGGGTGTCGCCAAAGGCGAAGAGGCCGAGCACTTTTGATTCCGGGCTTTGCTCTATCAGCCAGGACAGGGTTCGGCCTTCGGTTTCCCAGGCCGCTGCCGACTCCGCCAAGGAGCCCGCGCCCAACCCGCTTTCCTCTAGCATCCTGCGATTACCCAATGCCAGTCGACGACCATCGAGCGTGCCGGCAATGCCTCGCCCCGTCAGCGATTGACTATCGCTGACATTCGCAACGGTCAATCCGCGTTCGGTGCAAGCGTCCAGCACCGCCTTGGCCAACGGATGTTCGCTACCCCGTTGCAGCGCGCCAGCCAATTGCAGCAGGGCGGCTTCGTCACCGTTAATGGCCGTCAAGTGAGCAATTCGCGGTGTACCCGACGTCAGCGTGCCGGTCTTGTCGAACACCACTGCACTGACTTCATGCGCGCGTTCCAGCGCTTCGGCATCCTTGATCAAAATTCCATTACGTGCCGCCACACCGGTCCCGGCCATGATGGCTGTCGGAGTCGCCAGCCCCAACGCGCACGGGCAGGCAATCACCAACACCGCGACAGCATTGATCAAGGCTGTTTCAATCGGTGCGCCRTACAACCACCAGCCGATGAATGTCGCCAGCGCGATCAGCAGGACGGTGGGTACGAAGACCTGGCTGACTTTATCCACCAGTTTCTGGATCGGTGCTTTGGCGGCCTGGGCGTCTTCGACCAGACGAATAATGCGCGCCAACACGGTTTCCGCGCCCAAGGCCTGGGTGCGAACCAGCAATCGGCCTTCGCCGTTGATCGCGCCGCCGGTGACCTTGTCCCCCGGTTGTTTGGGCACCGGCAGGCTTTCGCCGCTGATCAGCGCTTCGTCGGCATGGCTCTGGCCTTCGACCACTTCGCCGTCCACCGGGAAGCGTTCGCCGGGTTTGACCATGACCAGATCATTGAGACGCAATGCGCTGATGGCAACGTCCTGCTCGCGGCCATCGATGACTTGAATCGCTCGCTCCGGGCGCAAGGCTTCAAGGGCGCGAATGGCGCTGGCGGTCTGGCGTTTGGCGCGGCTTTCCAGGTACTTGCCCAGCAACACCAACGCAATCACCACCGCCGAGGCTTCGAAATACAGATGTGGCATGCGCCCAGCGGCAGTGGCCCATTCGTAAACGCTCAAGCCGTAACCGGCGCTTGTACCGAGGGCGACCAGCAAATCCATGTTGCCGGCCCCGGCGCGCACGGCTTTCCAGGCGGCCACGTAAAAGCGCGCACCGAAGATGAACTGCACCGGCGTTGCCAACGCAAATTGCAGCCAGGCTGGAAGCATCCAGTGCACGCCGAACGGTTGTAGCAGCATCGGCAGCACCAGCGGCAAGGCGAGGGCGATGGCCATGATCAACGCCCAGCGCTCACGGTGCAGGCGCTGTTGTTGAGTGTCGGTTGGCGGGTGTTCGACTTCCCGGACGCTGGCGGAGTAACCCGCTTTGGTCACCGCCGCGATCAAGCATTGCGGTTCGATGTGGCCGAGCAGTTCGAGGTGGGCGCGCTCGTTGGCCAGGTTGACGCTGACGCTCTTGACCCCCGGCACCTTGGCCAGCGCACGTTCGACCCGGCCGACGCACGAAGCGCAGGTCATGCCGTCGATACTCAGTTCCAGACTGTGCTGCGGCACGCTGTAACCGGCCTGCGCAACCGCGTCCATCAACGCGGGCAAGCTGTCGCTGGGCGCCTGGACGCGGGCCTGTTCGGTGGCCAGGTTGACGCTGACGGCTGAGGCGCCGATGACTTTGCTCAAGGCTCGCTCGACACGCCCGGCGCAGCTGGCGCAGGTCATGCCGGCAATCGGCAGATCGAATGTGGTGGATTCGGACATCGGTCGCACTCCCTGTAGTAGAAGCCTACAGGATCAACCTTGCCATGCGGGCAAGGTCAAGCGCCATTATTTGTGCCTCTGCAGTACCCCTGTGGGAGCCGGCTCGCTCCCACAAGGGGTTTCTTCAGTAGTCGAGGACGGCGGGCTTGAGGTACATCCCTGCCTGCGACATCGCAATCCGGTACTTCAACACATCGCCGGCCTTGAGCTCGATGTTCTGCGCGGGCGGTACGAGCATGCCCGGGTTGCAACCCGGCACATTGCCCGGCAGCAATTTGAGGCGCAGGGACACATTGCCCGGCGGCAGGTTGAACGCGGTACTTTGCTCCTGGAACAGCCGCGCGGACAGTTCATCCTGGAGGTACACACCGATCTCGCAGGAGGTTGAAACTTCCAGGCGCTCGCGGGAAATGATCAGTACGCCATAGTTCTCCCCGGCGGCGTGAACCGAAGGTGTCGCGGCAAACAGGCTGAGGAAGCCAAACAGGCTGAAAGCTGACCAGCGCATGGCTGAATCTCCTGAAGTCGAGTCATTGATGCCCAAAGCTTGGCCGAGCGCGACGTCGATTGCCAGCCCGGCAGATTGTTGAAGAACTTGACCTTGCCATGGTGGCAAGCCCGAGACTGCTCCCAACCTCAATAAAGGAGTCACACCATGCAAGTGTTCAACGTTCAGGGCATGTCTTGCGGACACTGTGTCAAAGCCATTACTCAGGCGCTGCAAGCCAAAGATCCGGCGGCTAGTGTGCGGGTCGATCTGGCCGCCAAGGAAGTCGGGGTTGAAAGCGCATTGACGACCGAGCAAGTGATCGCCGCGATCACCGAAGAGGGCTACGACGCCAAAGTCGCCTGACCCAGCGCAATCCCCTGTAGGAGCGGGCTTGCCCCCGAAGGGGCCGGCACATTCAACATCGATATCGGCTGACATTGCGTCTTCGTCGGAACGCCGCCCGGAGCAAGCCCGATCCCACATGGATCTGCATCCATTCAGCAGTTTTTGTTAGTTAGCAAGCTATCGGAATGTTCAAGGCGTTCATGCACGGCTAGACTGTCGGCCTGACGACTCATGTCCAACTGGATGCCTGATGAACTTCCGTAGCATTTTGATTCTTGGCGCCCTGAGCGCTTTCGGTCCGCTGGCGATCGATTTCTACCTGCCGGCCTTCCCGGCAATGGCGCTGGCCTTCGGCACCGATGAAAAACATGTGCAACTGACGCTGGCGGCGTATTTCCTCGGTTTGTCGATTGGTCAATTGGCCTATGGCCCGGTGGCCGATCGTTTCGGGCGGCGTATTCCGTTGCTGACCGGGGTCGGTTTATTCACCCTGGCTTCGCTGGCCTGCGCCTATGCGCCGAACCTTGAGTGGTTGATCGGCGCACGTTTTGTCCAGGCGTTAGGCGGTTGCGCAGGGATGGTGATTTCCCGTGCAGTGGTCAGCGATAAATGCGATGCCGTGGGTTCGGCCAAAGTCTATTCGCAACTGATGCTGGTCATGGGCCTGGCGCCGATTCTCGCGCCGATGCTCGGTGGCTTGTTGGTCAACACCACGGGGTGGCAGTCGATCTTTCTGGTGTTGACCGGTTTCAGTGCCTTGGCGGGATTGGCCGTGGCGCTGGGATTGCCGGAAAGTCTGCCCGCGCATGTGCCGCGTCAGCCGTTGTCGGGGGCTTTCAGGCAGTACGGTCGCCTGTTGTCGGATCGGGTATTTCTCGGCCACGCCCTGACGGGTGGCATCGCCATCGCCGGGATGTTTGCCTAC
>NZ_JBFUKU010000017.1:0-44394 GCF_056400685.1 Pseudomonas sp. P5_A12
GGCGATCTATCAGTCACACCATTGTTGGATGTGCTACCGCCATCGCGAGCAGGCTCGCTCCCACAGGGATCAGGGATGAATTAACCCACAGGGCCTGAAGCATGCCGCAACCGTTTATTTTTCGTACCGTCGAACTGGATGGCCAGACCCTCCGCACGGCGGTACGCCCCGGCAAGCCTCATTTGACGCCCTTGCTGATATTCAACGGCATCGGCGCCAACCTGGAGCTGGTGTTTCCGTTCGTCGCGGCGTTGGACCCGGACCTGGAAGTGATTGCTTTCGACGTACCCGGTGTCGGCGGCTCGTCGACACCGCGTCGGCCTTATCGCTTTCCGGGCCTGGCGAAACTCACGGCGAGGATGCTCGACTACCTCGACTACGGACAAGTCAACGTGGTTGGCGTGTCCTGGGGCGGCGCCCTTGCGCAGCAGTTTGCGTATTCCTATCCCGAGCGTTGCAAAAAACTCGTGTTGGCGGCCACGGCGGCCGGTGCTGTGATGGTGCCGGGCAAACCGAAAGTGCTATGGATGATGGCCAGTCCACGGCGCTACATCCAGCCATCTCACGTGATACGCATTGCGCCGATGATCTATGGTGGCGCGTTTCGGCGCGATCCTACCCTGGCGGCCAACCACGCGGCGAAAGTCCGTTCGGCGGGCAAGCTCGGTTATTACTGGCAGCTGTTTGCCGGCTTTGGCTGGACCAGCATTCACTGGCTGCACAAAATCAATCAGCCAACCCTGGTACTGGCTGGCGACGACGATCCGCTGATCCCGCTGATCAACATGCGCCTACTGGCCTGGCGAATTCCCAACGCCCAGTTGCACATCATCGATGACGGGCATCTGTTCCTGATTACACGCGCCGAAGCGGTCGCACCGATCATCATGAAATTCCTCGAAGAAGAACGTCAGCGTGCCGTGATGCATCCGCATCCGCATCCATCGCCGTCACGCGGTTAGAGGACACAGGCTTTTGCCTGGAGGCCGGCAGGACGCCGCGCCGCGCAACAACCCACAACAGCGTCTATGGTGAACGGGTTCAGTGTGTTTGTTTTTGGCTTGAAACGAAGGAGTGTTGAGACATGCGCGACAAACCAGCGAGAGACCATTTACCCACTCCCGCCGCGTTCATCAACGCACAGAGTGCGATTACCGGCCTGCGTGGCCGGGATCTGTTTTCGACCCTGCGCAGTGTGGCGGCCCACGGCTTGCGCAATCCGGTGCACAGCGCCCGACACGCCTTGAAACTGGGCGGTCAGTTGGGCCGCGTTCTGTTGGGTGAAACCTTGCACCCGACCAATCCGCAGGACAGTCGTTTCAACGACCCCGCGTGGAGCCTCAACCCTTTTTATCGCCGCAGCCTGCAGGCTTACCTGAGCTGGCAAAAACAAATCAGAAGCTGGATCGACGACAGCGCGATGTCCCCCGATGATCGCGCTCGCGCTCACTTTGTGTTTGCCTTGCTCAATGACGCCGTAGCGCCGTCCAACACCCTGCTCAATCCACTGGCGATCAAGGAGATCTTCAATTCCGGCGGCAGCAGCGTGGTGCGGGGGATCAGCCACCTGCTCGACGACTTCTTGCACAACGATGGCCTGCCCCGGCAAGTCACCAAGCAAGCGTTCGAAGTGGGTAGAACCGTTGCCACCACGGCCGGTTCAGTGGTGTTTCGCAACGAACTGCTGGAACTGATCCAGTACAAGTCGATGAGCGAAAAACAGTATTCCAAACCGCTGCTGGTGGTGCCGCCGCAGATCAACAAGTACTACATTTTCGACCTGAGCCCGCATAACAGCTTCGTGCAGTACGCCCTGAAGAACGGCCTGCAAACCTTCATGATCAGTTGGCGCAATCCGGATGTGCGCCATCGCGAATGGGGACTTTCCACGTATGTTGAAGCCGTGGAAGAAGCGATGAACGTCTGCCGGGCGATCACTGGTGCGCGCGAGGTCAACCTGATGGGCGCGTGCGCCGGCGGACTGACCATCGCCGCGCTGCAAGGCCACTTGCAGGCCAAACGGCAACTGCGGCGAGTGTCCAGCGCGACCTACCTGGTGAGCTTGCTCGACAGTCAAATGGACTCGCCGGCGACGCTTTTCGCCGACGAACAAACCCTTGAGGCAGCCAAGCGCAAGTCCTATCAGAAAGGCGTGCTGGAAGGTCGCGACATGGCCAAGGTCTTCGCCTGGATGCGTCCCAACGACTTGATCTGGAGCTATTTCGTCAACAACTACCTGCTGGGCAAAGAACCCCCAGCGTTCGACATCCTCTACTGGAACAATGACAACACACGACTACCGGCAGCCTTTCATGGCGATCTGCTGGATTTCTTCAAACACAACCCGCTGAGCCATCCGGGCGGCCTTGAAGTGTGCGGTACGCCCATCGACTTGCAGAAAGTCACCGTCGACAGCTTCAGCGTCGCGGGCATCAACGACCACATCACGCCGTGGGATGCGGTGTACCGCTCGACGCTGCTGCTGGGCGGCGAGCGACGCTTCGTGCTGTCCAACAGCGGCCACGTGCAGAGCATTCTCAACCCGCCGGGCAACCCGAAAGCCAACTACGTCGAAGGCCCGAAATTGAGCAGCGATCCGCGGGCCTGGTACTACGACGCCAAGCAAGTCGACGGCAGTTGGTGGACGCAATGGCTGGAGTGGATTCAACAACGTTCGGGCGCGCTAAAAGAAACCCACACGACCCTTGGCAATCAGAACTATCCACCGCAGGAGGCAGCACCCGGTACTTACGTGCGTGTGCGCTGATGATCAACCCACCACGGCCGGCGCTGGCCGTGGCCTGACTCGAACCATAAGAAGACTGGATGAAAACCCGCGACCGGATTCTCGAATGTGCTTTGCAGTTGTTCAATGAGAAAGGCGAACCGAACGTCTCCACCATGGAAGTTGCCAATGAGATGGGCATCAGCCCTGGCAATCTCTACTACCACTTTCATGGCAAGGAGCCGCTGATTCTCGGGTTGTTCGAACGCTTCCAGTCTGAACTGGCACCGTTGCTCGACCCACCTTCCGATGTCGAACTGGCTCCGGACGATTACTGGCTGTTCCTGCACCTGATCGTCGAACGTCTGGCGCATTACCGGTTTCTGTTCCAGGACTTGTCGAACCTCGCCGGGCGCCTGCCAAAACTGGCCAAGGGCATACGCAACCTGCTCAATGCGCTGAAGCGCACACTGGCGTCGTTGCTGGCGCGGTTGAAGGCTCAGGGGCAGTTGGTCAGCGACACCCAGGCGTTGGGACAACTGGTGGAGCAGATCACCATGACGCTGCTGTTCTCGCTGGACTATCAGCGGATTCTGGATCGCGAGGGTGAAGTACGGCTGGTGGTGTATCAGATCATGATGCTGGTGGCGCCGCACTTGTTGCCGCCGATCAAGGTCGCTACCGAACAGATGGCACTTGAATACCTGGAAGCACACGAGTAACCACTGTAGGAGCCGAGCTTGCTCGCGATGACGCCGAGTCAGTCAATATTAGTGGCGGCTGACATGGCGCCATCGCGAGCAAGCTCGGCTCCTACAGAGGGCTGCGTCGTTCATTGAACCGTGCACAAACAAAAACGCCCGACCTTTGCAGGCCGGGCGTTTTTTTTGAGCCCTGAAATCAGGACTGACTGGTTGGCGTCGTTGCTGGCGCTACAGTCGGGGTTACAGCAGGGGTCGGCGCGGCAGCAGAGTTCGATGCGCTGACCGGGGCGGCCGGAGTTGCCGGTTTGGCAGCAGCCACTGCTGGTTTTGGTGCGGCGGCTTTCGGCGCTGCCGGTTTTTTCACCGCAGGCTTCTTCGCTGCAGCAGGTTTTGCTGCTGGCTTGGCTGCCGGTTTGGCGGCTGCGGTTTTGGCAGCAGGTTTAGCGGCAACTGGCTTGGCTGCTGGCTTCGCTGCTGCAGGTTTTGCTGCGGCAGTTTTGGCTGCTGGCTTGGCAGCGGTTTTAGCCGCTGGTTTTGCCGCTGCGGTTTTCGCCGCAACAGGCGCAACCTTGGCACCGGTGAGTTTTTCGATTTGCTTGGTCAGGGTGTCGACCTTGCTGTGCAGAGCTTTCACTTCGTTGCGGCTCGGTACACCGAGGCGCGAAATGGCGCTGTTCAGACGCTTGTCGAAAGCACCTTCCAGCTCATCCCACTTGCCCAGCGCACGATCTTTAACGCCAGTGATGCG
Source organism: Pseudomonas sp. P5_A12 (assembly GCF_056400685.1). Classification (NCBI taxonomy): domain Bacteria; kingdom Pseudomonadati; phylum Pseudomonadota; class Gammaproteobacteria; order Pseudomonadales; family Pseudomonadaceae; genus Pseudomonas; species Pseudomonas sp. P5_A12. The sequence continues at coordinate 4,178 of NZ_JBFUKU010000017.1, forward strand.
CGACTTGGCCGAAGTAGCAGAATCCTTGGCAGCGTCGACTTTCTTGCCGACAACGCTCTTGGTGAGCTTCTCGGCTTTCTCGCCGTCTTTGACCAATGTATCGAAGAGCTTGCTGCCGTCAGTGTCGATCTTCGAGTACACGCCTAAACCAGCCAGCCAGATTTTGCGGGAGTAGTCTTCGACTTTCCCGATCCACGAGCTGCCTTCTTTTTCGGTGTTCTTTTTACCAGCCATCCCGTTCTCCTTAAGATTTACGCGCGACGCGTTCGAGCAATGCCGTCAGCTCATCGAGCTTAGCAGAGAGTGTCTCAACGTCATGTTTAGACGGAATGCCGATACGATTCAAGGCACTTGCGACACGCGAGTCAAAAGCCTTCTCGACCTTGTCGAGTTGAACTTCGACCTTGCCTTTGAAAGTACTCACTTCGCTCTTGACTTCAACGATCTCGGCATTGGCGGCTTCAAGTTTTTCGGCCACTACTTTTTTGCCTTTCTTTTCAACAGTTTGACCAGCCTTGATCAACTCTTGAAAGTACTCGCCACCCTCTTGACCGACCTTGGTGTAGGCACCCAGGCCTGCCAGCCAGATCTTGCGGGCATAGGATTTAACGTCGCCCAGAGCAGTGGTCGATGCGTCGATTTTTTTCTTCAAAATTACTTTGGCCATGGTGCACCTCACGCTCAGAAGGTTTGAGGAACTGCCCACACAAATGTCGGGCTCAGGCACAAAGTAGGGAGAAAAATTAGAAACGGCACCCTAACAACTGACATAAACCTTCGGACGCACCGCAATACAAAAGTGGGAGCGGGCTTGCTCGCGAATGCAGTCTGTCAGTTGACTGAGATGGTGACTGACATGACGCCTTCGCGAGCAAGCCCGCTCCCACATTGAACGCATTTCAAATACAAGAACGGATCAGACCAACGCTTTATCGAGGGCCTTTTCGATTTCCGCTTTGATCATGCCGCTCATGGCCGACATCATCAGCCCCAACTCCACATCGACGCGAATCGAATCTTCGCTGACATGCACCGCGCCTTTCACACCAGAGCGCTTGAGGTTCAATGTGTCGCCGGACCACTGCGGCTCCAGGCCATATTGATCGGACAGTTTCTGCGCCAGCATGTCGGCCTTCTCGCGAGCCGCTTCCTTGCCCAGGCCGTGGGCACGTTCAACACTAATACGGGCCATCGAATGACTCCTGCTTTATGAATACTTTCCTGAAGCATCTTGACCATTACTGCGTCAAAACGTCCCGGTGGTTGCCCATCTTACCTTCAGCCTTGCCAAGACAAAGCATGCCTTGGGGATTAGAATGTCCCGCATTCTCTTCTGGTGACAGCGATATGACTGATCAGCGCAAAGGCAGCGATGCCGAACCCACCACTCACTTCGGCTTCAAAAACGTTCCGGAAAGCCAAAAAGCGGAAAAAGTCGCTGAGGTTTTCCATTCGGTAGCCGCCAAGTACGACTTGATGAACGACCTCCTGTCGGGCGGCATGCACCGTTTGTGGAAGCGTTTTGCGATCGAGCTTTCGGGTGTGCGCACCGGCAATCGCGTGCTGGACATCGCTGGCGGTACAGGCGACCTGACCAGGAAATTCTCGCACCTCGTCGGCCCGACCGGCCAGGTGGTGTTGGCCGACATCAACGAATCCATGCTCAAGGTCGGTCGTGACCGCCTGCTGGACCTCGGTGTGGCCGGCAATGTCGAATTCGTTCAGGCCGACGCTGAAAAGCTGCCGTTCCCGGACAATCACTTCGACTGCGTGACCATCGCCTTCGGCCTGCGCAACGTGACGCACAAGGAAGACGCCCTGCGTTCGATGCTGCGCGTACTCAAGCCTGGCGGTCGTCTGCTGGTATTGGAGTTCTCCAAGCCGACCAACGCGCTGATGTCCAAAGCCTACGATGCCTATTCGTTCGCGTTCATGCCGCTGATGGGCAAGCTGATCACCAACGACTCGGAAAGCTATCGCTACCTGGCCGAATCGATCCGCATGCACCCGAATCAGGAAACCCTGAAGTCGATGATGGTCGAGGCCGGTTTCGACCGCGTGACCTACCACAACATGACGGCAGGCATCGTCGCCCTGCACCGTGGCATCAAACCCTGATGTTGCTGGCCGGTCTGCTCGCCAGCGTTGAACTCGGCCTTAACCGGGTGCTGCGTCTCGACAGCACGGCGCTGCCGCGGCTGGCGCATTTGAGCGGGCGGGTGATTGCCGTTGACTGCCGCAGCCCGGCGTTGCAGCTGTTCATCCTGCCCAGTGACGAAGGCCTGATGCTGGCCGCTCATTGGGAAACCGGCGCCGACTGCACCTTGCGTGCGCCGGCCTCCAGCCTGTTGAAACTGGCGATGAGCAAGGACAAGACCTCGGTCCTGCATGGCCCTGAAGTCGAACTCGACGGTGACAGCGGCGTGCTGCTGGAACTGGCGGCGATCCTTCAGGACCTGGAGCTGGACTGGGAGTACGAACTCTCACGCTGGCTCGGCCCGGTGGCCACGCAACTGGTCGGCGGCCACCTGCGCAGCCGCGCACGCTGGTATCAGCAAGGGTTTGCCAGCCTGGGCCAAAACCTGGGCGAATACCTTGCAGAAGAGTCGCGCACCCTCGTCGGTCAGCGCGAAGCCGAAGCCCGATTCAGTGAACTGGACCAGATCAAACTCGATCTGGAACGTCTCGAGGCGCGCTTCGAACGCCTTTCCCGATCCCTCGACCCAAGCGATAACGCATGAAGCTGCTTGCCGTCCGCCGTTTGTTGCGCATCCAGCGCGTTGTGATTCGTTACCGCCTCGATGACCTGCTGTTTGCCCTGCCGCTGCCGTGGTTTCTGCTGGCATTGCGTTACGCGCTGCCGTGGCGCTGGTTCCCGCGCAAGACGCTGGACCTGAGCCGTGGCGCGCGATTGCGCCTGGCATTGCAGGACCTTGGGCCGATCTTCATCAAATTCGGGCAGATTCTGTCGACCCGCCGCGACTTGTTGCCGGAAGACATCGCCGATGAACTGATGAAGCTGCAGGACCGCGTGCCGCCGTTCGACTCGCAGGTCTCGGTCAAGCTGATCGAAGACCAGCTCGGCAAAAAGATCAGTGAAGTGTTCAGCCGCTTCGACGTTGAGCCGCTGGCTTCCGCCTCGGTGGCGCAAGTGCATGCTGCACAGCTGAAGACCGGCGAAGAAGTAGTCGTCAAGGTGATCCGCCCGGGCCTCAAACCGATCATCGCTCAGGATCTGGCGTGGCTGTTCATTCTGGCCCGCGCCGCCGAAAAGCTCTCTGCCGACGCGCGCCTGCTGCACCCGGTGGACGTGGTCAGCGACTACGAAAAAACCATCTACGACGAACTCGACCTGCTGCGCGAAGCGGCCAACGCCAGCCAGTTGAAGCGTAACTTCGAAGGCTCGCCGCTGCTGTACGTGCCGCAAGTCTATTGGGACTGGTGCCGGCCAAAAGTGTTGGTGATGGAGCGCATCTACGGCATCCAGGTCACCGACCTGACGACGCTGGCCGACCAGCGCACGGACATGAAAATGCTCGCCGAACGGGGCGTGGAGATCTTCTTTACCCAGGTGTTCCGCGACAGTTTTTTCCACGCCGACATGCACCCCGGCAACATCTTCGTCAGCACCGTCAACCCGTGGAGCCCGCAGTACATTGCGATCGACTGCGGCATCGTCGGCAGCCTGACCCCGGAAGACCAGGACTACCTGGCGCGCAACCTGTTTGCCTTCTTCAAGCGTGACTACCGTCGCGTGGCGCAATTGCACATCGATTCGGGCTGGGTGCCGGCAGAAACCAAACTCAACGAATTCGAAGCCGCGATCCGCACCGTGTGCGAGCCGATTTTCGAAAAACCGTTAAAAGATATTTCCTTCGGTCAGGTCCTGATGCGCCTGTTCCAGACCGCTCGGCGCTTCAACATGGAGGTCCAACCTCAGCTGGTACTGCTGCAAAAAACCCTGTTGAACATCGAAGGCCTCGGCCGTCAGCTGTACCCGGACCTGGACTTGTGGAACACCGCGCAACCATTCCTTGAACGCTGGATGCGCGAGCGCGTCAGCCCCAAAGCCTTGCTCGGCAACGTGCAAAGCCAGTTCGAACAACTACCGCATCTGGCCAACATGGCCCGCGACCTGCTCGAACGCATGTCCCAACCCCATGCCTACGACCCGCCGCCCCCGTGGCACCGGCGTCGGGACGACTGGTTCCTGCGGCTGCTCGGTACGGCCCATCTGGCCGGGGGCGCGATACTGGCCGCCGGGGGGCCGCTGAACCAGCTGGCCTATTGGCCGGCCGGAATCATGATGGCCGTCGGTTTGTATCTGGTCGTTCGTCGATAGCACGAATCAGCTGCAAGTTATAAGCTGCAAGCTTCAAGCGATATTCGTAGTGCTCACTTTTGGTTTATGGCTGTAGATACGTACCGCTACACATTACGAAAGAACGATGCAGATTGGCTTTTACTTGTGGCTTGAAGCTCGAAGCTTGCTGCTGCTCCTCGGGAAATGAAGATGAAAAACTGGCTGGACGAGATCAAGTGGGGCGCTGATGGCCTGGTGCCCGCGATTGCCCAGGATCACAAGACCGGGCGCGTCCTGATGATGGCCTGGATGAACCGTGAAGCGCTGGAACTGACCGCTGCCGAGAATCGCGCCATTTACTGGTCACGGTCCCGTGGCAAGCTGTGGCGCAAGGGCGAAGAGTCCGGCCACGTGCAAACCCTGCATGAGATGCGCCTGGACTGCGACGCCGACGTGATCATCCTGATGGTCGAGCAAATGGGTGACATCGCTTGCCATACCGGACGTCAAAGCTGCTTCTATCGTGTCTTCGAGAACGGCGACTGGAAAACCGTCGACCCGGTGCTCAAAGACCCGCACGCCATCTACTCCGCAGGACACCCCCATGAGTGACACATTGACCCGTCTGGCCCAAGTGCTGGAAGAGCGCAAAGGCGCCGCCGCCGACAGCTCGTATGTCGCCAGCCTGTACCACAAGGGCTTGAACAAGATTCTGGAAAAAGTCGGCGAAGAGTCGGTCGAAACCATCATTGCCGCCAAGGATGCCGCCATCAGCGGCGACTGCAGCGATGTGATCTACGAGACCGCCGATTTGTGGTTCCACAGCATGGTCATGCTTGCCCAACTGGGGCAGCATCCACAGGCTGTACTCGATGAACTGGACCGTCGTTTCGGTCTGTCCGGACACGCCGAGAAAGCCTCGCGCCCGTCCGCCTGAATAACTATTAGAGAGGAGCAGCAACATGGGCATTTTTGACTGGAAGCACTGGATCGTCATCCTGGTTGTTGTCGTATTGGTCTTCGGCACCAAGAAACTGAAAAACCTCGGCACGGATGTGGGCGAGTCGATCAAGGGCTTCAAGAAAGCCATGAACGATGACGAAAAACCGGCCGATCCAACCGCGACGTCGTCCCAACCCGTACCGCCGGTTCAGCCACAAGCCACGGTGAACCAGCCGCACACCATCGACGTGCAGGCACAAAAAGTCGAAGAGCCGATCCGCAAAGACGTGTGAGCACTGACTAATGTTTGGTATCAGCTTCTCTGAACTGCTGCTCGTCGGCCTCGTAGCCCTGCTGGTATTGGGCCCCGAGCGCTTGCCGGGTGCTGCGCGCACCGCCGGCCTGTGGGTCGGACGCTTGAAGCGCAGCTTCAACGCGATCAAGCAGGAAGTTGAACGTGAAATCGGCGCTGACGAGATTCGTCGGCAGCTGCACAACGAGCACATTCTGTCGCTGGAGCAGGAGGCGCGGAAAATCTTCTCGCCGACCCAGCAGGAGCCAACGCCGGTGGAACACGTGGGGGCGCAGACGATTCACGCACCTGCCGCTGCCGCTGAGCCTGCACCTGCACCTGCACCTGTTTTTGCGACGGAGCAACCTGCGCCCGCTGTTCCAGCAACCCCGGTTGAACCGGTTGCGCCTGCCGCCGCGCCGACAGCGCCGACTCCTCATGACCCAACACTGCCGCCGCGAGCCCCATGACAAAGGCCTGTCATCGGTCATTTCCTGTGTCGCGTTGTCGCCTGAAAGCGGGCCAGGCAAGGCGTAGGCCGCAGGGAATGGTTGTTCCCTTTCCAAGGCCTACAACGCAGCCTGGCCCGCTTTCAGGCACAACCCGGAGGGCCGGCCTGTATTTGCGCAGGGCTGCGTTACTCGTCACTTATTTGAAACGCCAAACTACGCTCCTCGCGCCTTGCCCTGCGCAAATACAGGCTCGGCGCGACACAGGAAATGACCGATGACAGGCCCTACTCTCCCCGAAAACGACCAGCACATGCCGCTGGTTTCGCACCTCACCGAGTTGCGTACCCGCCTGCTGCGCTGTGTAGCGGCGGTCTTCATCATCTTTGCCGGGTTGTTTGCCTTTACCCAGCAGATCTACACCTTCGTCTCCACGCCACTGCGCGAGTACCTGCCAGCCGGCGCGACGATGATCGCCACCGACGTGTCGTCGCCGTTCCTGACGCCACTGAAGCTGACCATGATGGTTTCGTTGTTCCTGGCGATCCCGGTGATCCTGCATCAGATCTGGGGCTTCATCGCACCGGGTCTGTACAAGCATGAGAAGCGCATTGCAGTACCGTTGTTGATGTCCAGCATCGTGCTGTTCTACGCCGGCATGGCATTCGCCTATTACCTGGTGTTTCCGCTGATCTTCAAGTTCTTCGCCTCCGCCACCCCGGCCGGCGTGGAAATGATGACCGACATCACCAGCTACCTCGACTTCGTCATGACACTGTTCTTCGCCTTTGGCGTGGCGTTTGAAATTCCGGTGGCCGTGGTGCTACTGGTATGGATCGGCGTGGTCGACGTCAAATACCTGAAGAAAATCCGCCCCTACGTGATCATCGGTTGCTTCGTGGTCGGCATGATCCTGACGCCGCCAGACATCTTCTCGCAGACGCTGCTGGCTGTACCCATGTGGTTACTGTTCGAGATCGGCATCCTGTTTGGCAGCCTGATCAGCAAACGGGGCGAGCATCCGGACGATCAACCGGTCGACGATCACAACGACCAGCCGCCAGCGACCCAACCGTGAACCTGCTGCTCCTCGAAGAAGCCGATTTCATTGCGGCCGACCGGGTGATCCTGCGTGATCGCCGGTTGACGCACATGCAGGAAGTCCACCGCTGCGAAGTCGGTGACAGCATGCGCGTCGGAAGGATCGGCGGGTTGATGGGTTCGGCCGAGGTACTGCGCCTGGACGCCAGTGAAGCTGAACTGCGCGTTACCCTCGACCAACCGCCTCCGGCCAAGCTGCCATTGACCTTGGTGCTGGCCCTGCCACGCCCGAAAATGCTGCGCAGGGTGTTTCAGACCGTTGCCGCCATGGGTGTGCCGCGTATCGTGCTGGTGAACAGCTATCGCGTCGAGAAGAGCTTCTGGCAAACCCCGTTTCTGGAGCCCGAGGCGATTCGCGAGCAATTGATCCTCGGCCTCGAACAGGCCCGGGACAGCGTGCTGCCGGAGATCGTCATCGAGAAGCGCTTCAAACCGTTCGTTGAGGACCGTCTGCCGGCGATCACCGAAGGCACCCTCGGCCTGGTCGGCCATCCCGGTCAGTACCCGCCCTGCCCCCGAGGCCTGGACGAACCGGTGACCCTGGCCATCGGCCCTGAAGGTGGCTGGATCCCTTACGAAATCGACCTGCTGGGCAAATCCGGCCTGCAACCGGTGCAACTCGGAGAGCGCATTCTGCGCGTCGAAACCGCCGTCACCGCGCTGCTCGCCCGGCTCTTCTAACCCTGCACACATACACATGTAGCAGTTGGCGAAGCCTGCGTCCGGCTGCGCAGCAGTCGTCAATCCGGACAACTCGGATTACCTGAAACACCGTGGTGTCTGGTTTTACGACTGCTTCGCAGCCGAACGCAGGCTTCGCCAGCCGCTACAGGGGGTGTGAGCGTCGCAAATCTTTTATCCGCCCTACAGAACCCGTCTCTGCTGCCGATACAGCTCCCATAAAACCAAATCAGTGGTCCAGGGAGTTGCAGCATGTACCAATGGCTAGCCGAGAGTCTGGGAAACGTCAGCGTCAATCGCAAATTGGGGATCGGTTTCGGCTTGGTGCTGCTGCTTACCTTATTGATCACCTTCACCGGCTGGAGCGGTCTGGGCGAAGTAACCAGCCGTGGCGATAAGCTGGGCTTCATTTCCAGTATCAATGACCTGACCAGTGACCTGCGCATCGCCCGTCTGGACTACGAAATTCGTCGCGGCGAACAAGGCCCTGACGCTGTAAACGAGATGCTGGGCAAGCTCGAAACCGGCCTGCAAGCCGCCCGTCAAATGATCGAGCAACCTGCCGACGTGGCCATGATCGACCAGCAACTGACCGCCGTCAGCCAGTACAAGCAAGCCTTCATTGCCCTGACTCAGGCTGGTGCCAACCGCGAAAACGCTCGCAGCAAACTCGGCGCCACCGCTGACAACGCCGTGGCCAAGGTTGCTGAAGTCGAAAAATCAATGCTGCAGGGTGACAGCGTTACGCAATTCAACAGCGTGATCGAACTGAGCAAACTGATTCAGCAAGCGCGCTTCCAGGTTCGCGGCTACACCTACAGCGGTAAGACCGATGCCGAGCAACCCGCGCTGGATGCCATCGACAACGCCCTGAAAAACCTGGAAAGCCTGCCGTCCAACCTGCCTGAACAACACATCGCCAACCTGCATCAGGCCGCCGACTCGCTCAAAAATTACCGCGCGGCTGTCAGCCAGTTCCGCGACTCTCAGGTCGCCAGCGCCGACGCGATCAAACGCATGACCGTCCAAGGCGAAATTCTGCTCGGCACCAGCCAAAAACTCACGATTTCGCAAACCGTCGTCCGCGATACCGATGCTGCGCACGCCAAAAACATGCTGTTGATGGTCACCGCCCTGGCCCTGGTCTTTGGCATGATCGCTGCCGGGGCGATCACTCGTCAGATCGTAATCCCGCTGACCCAGACCCTTAAAGTAGCTGAACGCGTGGCAGCCGGTGACCTGACTCACAACCTGACCTCCAAACGTCGCGACGAACTCGGCCAACTCCAGCGCGCCATGCAAAGCATGACTCTGGGTCTGCGCGAATTGATCGGCGGTATCAGCGACGGCGTCACGCAAATCGCCAGCGCCGCCGAAGAGTTGTCGGCAGTCACCGAGCAAACCAGCGCCGGGGTCAACAGCCAGAAAGTCGAGACCGATCAGGTAGCGACCGCGATGAACGAAATGACCGCGACCGTGCAAGAAGTCGCGCGCAATGCCGAAGAAGCCTCCGAAGCCGCTGTCGCCGCCGATCAGCAAGCCCGTGAAGGTGACAAAGTAGTCGGCGAAGCCATCGTCCAGATAGAGCGCCTGGCCCTCGAAGTCGGCAACTCCACCGCCGCGATGGGCGATTTGAAACGCGAAAGCGACAAGATTGGCAGCGTGCTCGACGTGATCAAATCCGTCGCCCAACAAACCAACCTGTTGGCCCTCAACGCCGCCATCGAAGCCGCCCGTGCCGGTGAAGCGGGACGTGGTTTTGCGGTGGTTGCCGATGAAGTTCGCAGCCTGGCGCAACGCACCCAAAAGTCCACCGAGGAAATCGAAGAGCTGATTGTCGGTTTGCAAAACGGCACCCAACAAGTCGCAACCATCATGGACAACAGCCGCGCCCTGACTGACAGCAGCGTCGAACTGACCCGCCGCGCCGGGGGCTCACTGGAAAGCATCACCCGCACCGTGTCGGCGATTCAAACGATGAACCAGCAGATTGCCGCCGCAGCCGAACAGCAGTCGGCCGTGGCCGAGGAGATCAATCGCAGCGTGCTGAACGTGCGTGATGTGTCCGAGCAGACCTCGGCAGCCAGTGAAGAAACCGCGGCGTCCAGCATTGAGTTGGCGCGGCTGGGGACGAAACTGCAAACGCTGGTGGGCAGGTTCAGGGTTTGAGGTGATTCAATTGCCTCGGTTTGCTATGGACCGAGGTGATGCAATCGCCAGCAGGCTGGCTCCCACAGGGTTTGGTGTGAACACCACAAATCCACTGTGGGAGCCAGCCTGCTAGCGATTAGCGGCCTCAAGGCCGCTGCTTTTAGAGAACCTGACGAAGGAAGGCCTGAGCCCGCAGATCCTTCGGCGCATCAAAGAACTCGGCCGGCGAAGCATCTTCCAGCAACTTGCCGTGATCGAAAAACAGCACCCGATGCGCCACTTCCCGCGCAAAACCCATTTCGTGGGTAACGCAAACCATGGTCATGCCTTCCACGGCCAGGGTTTTCATCACGTCCAGCACCTCGCCCACCATTTCCGGATCAAGGGCCGAGGTCGGCTCATCGAACAGCATGACCTTCGGTTCCATGGCCAACGCCCTGGCAATCGCCACACGCTGTTGCTGGCCGCCGGACAAGCGCGAGGGAAACTCGTAGGCCTTCTGTGCAATGCCGACCTTTTCCAACAGTGCCAAGGCCTTGGCCTCGCGCTCTTTCTTGCCGCGCTTGCGCACCACTTTTTGCGCCAGGCAGAGGTTTTCCAGCACGGTCATGTGCGGGAACAGGTTGAAATGCTGGAACACCATGCCGACTTCGCGGCGGTAGGCGTTGACGTCGGTTTTCGGGTCGGCCAGTTGCAGGCCATCGATGCTCACCGAACCGGAATCGAATTCCTCCAGGCCATTGAGGCAGCGCAGGAAGGTCGACTTGCCGGAACCGGACGGGCCGATCACCACCAGCACTTCACCCTTGGCCACTTGCGTGGTGACGTTATCCACCGCACGAACCACTTGGCCACGGGTGTCGAAGACTTTTACCAGATCGCGGACTTCAATCACTTTGCGCGAGCCTCCGTTCAAGCCGACTGGCGATTTTCGACAGCGGCAGGTTGATCAACAGGTACAACCCGGCCACGCAGAACAGGATTTCGAACGGCGAGAACGAGGTGGTGATAACTTCGCGACCGCTTTTCAGCAGCTCGGTAATCGCGATCACCGAGACCAGCGACGTGTCCTTGACCAGGCTGATGAACTGCCCGGCCAAGGGCGGCAATACCCGTTTCAAGGCTTGCGGCATCACCACGTGGCGCATCGACTGGCCAGCGCTCAGCCCCAACGAGCGCGCGGCCTCATTCTGGCCTCGGGCAATGGACTGCACGCCGGAACGGATGATTTCCGCGACGTAGGCGCCGGTGAACAGCGACAACGCAGCGATCCCGGCGAATTCCCGGGACAGGTTCATAACGGTGCCAATGAAGAAGTAGAAAATGAAGATCTGCACCAGCAGCGGTGTGCCACGGACCAGCTCGACGTAAATCGTCGAAAGATCGCGCAGGGTCGGGTTGTTCGACAACCGACACAGCCCGGTGACGAGGCCGATCAACAGCCCGAGTACGCCGGAGACCACGGACAACCACAACGTCGTCCACAAGCCCCAAAGCAAGGGGCCCGCGGCCCAATGGCGGGTCACGCCAATCACATCACCTTCGGCCACATCATCGCCTTGGGCGACTTGCAGACTGTTGTCGTCGACGGTCACGCGCTGCTCATCGCCCGTGTCGTTGCGCAGAGTGACTTCAGCTTTATCACCTTTGCGCAGCAGTTCGCTGACGGTAGAGATGTCAGCGGCGCGCTGGGATTCTTCGGCGTGGTAGGCAAAGTACTGCGGCACGCGGTTCCAGCGCCATTCGTATGACATCAGCGAGGTGGCGTAATACAACGCGCCGGCCAGGCCGATCAGCACCAGCACGGTGAGTACGTGCCAGGGCCATTGGGATTTTTTTTGTTTCATTGAGTCTGAGAATTCCAAAATTTTTGTCGCCAATGAGGCCGCCTTCGCGAGCAAGCCCGCTCCCACAATTGATCGCGTAACCCGCTAGCGACGGGGTCGAATGTGGGAGCGGGCTTGCTCGCGAATGGCGCGACTCGGTCTGTCTGACCGAGCCTTATTCCATGTCTTTCTGCCAAGCGGTGTCTTTGAACCACTTGTCATGGATGCGATCGTAGGTGCCGTCTTCGTGGATCTGGTGCAGGAAGTTGTTGATGAAGTTGATGCTGTCGTAGTCACCTTTCTTCAGGCCGAAGGCCAGCGGTTCGTAGGTGAAAGGCTTGTCGAGAAACACCAGTTTGCCGGCGCCGACCTTGTTCACTGCCACGACGTTGTACGGCGCGTCATAGATGAAGGCGTCAGCCTTGCCGTTGACCACGTCCAGCACCGCTTCCTGCTCATTGTCATAGCCGTGGTACTGGGCTTTGGAGATCAGTTTCTTTGCGACCATCTCGCCGGTGGTGCCGAGCTTGGAGGTGATGCGGTAGTCGGCGGTGTTCAGGTCTTTATAGGACTTGATGGTGCCTTCCAACTCCTTGCGGATCAGCAGCGTCTGACCAACCACAATGAACGGTTCGCTGAAGTTCAAGCGCAGGTTGCGTTCCTGAGTCAGGGTCATGCCGCTGCCGATCATGTCGAACTTGTCGGTCATCAGGGCGGGGATGATGCCGTCATAGCCGGTGGACACCAACTCCAGCTTGACGCCCATGGCTTTGGTCATGGCTTTGAGGATATCGACTTCGAAACCGATGATCTCGCCGCGCTTGTTGGTCATCTCGAACGGCATGTAGGTCGGGTCCATGCCGACTTTCAGCGTGCCGCGCTTGACCGCGTCATCGATGGCACCGGCCTGCGCTGCGCTGACTGCAACCAACGCCGTGACGCCGACCAGCAGCATCGAGAGATACTTCTTCATCATCATGTCCCCAAAACCATTGCGGTGTGAGGCGCGCAAAAAACGGCGGTTTCCCTCAGGAAACGCACCCATACGGACAAAAATTATCCGGGCGCACCAATTCGGGGACGGATCCTAACGTACTCGCCCGTTTGCACAAGGGTTTGCCAACGATCAGACAAAAAAAAGCCCCGCTCAAATCAGCGGGGCTGTTTATCAGGCCGGTTGTGCTTGCGCACTCAGCGGCTTGAGTGGCAGCAGCGGCGCGTGGGGATCGGATTTCACCGATGTACGCCAGGCTTGCAGCCATTCGGGATGACCTTCGCTCCAGATCTGCTCATGCAGTCGACCCAATGCCACCGGGTCGCTCAGCAGTTGCACACGCTCATTGTTGTTCAAGCCTTGAGGCCCGACTTTCAAGGCGTGGCGAACCCGCTCTACCCGCAACCACTCGATCGGCTCGGCCTGACCGTGACGCGACGTCGCGAGTGAGCACGCCAGGGCGTTCTGCTGCGGGTCGACCACCGACCGGATGAAGCCGTCGTTCAGTGCGTGATAGCGATTTTCGTGGGTGTACTGGTCAGTGGCCAGCAACGCCTGTGGCGGATTGTATTCCTCGGGAATCAGGAACAGGCTCTCGTCCCGGGATTTCAGGCCCAGACCGACACGACTGGAGATCACCGACACCGGGATCGACAGCATCAACGAACCGACGATCGGCACCAGCCACCACAGGAAGCTCGGGTTCAGCCAAATCACCAGCAAGGCCCAGAAGAAGCCCAGCAAGGTCTGCGGACCGTGGCGTTTGACCGCTTCGCTCCATGGCGTGGAATCGTCGTCACGTTGTGGCGAGTTCCAGGTCGCGGCCCAGCCGAGGAACGCGGCCAGTACGAAACGGGTGTGGAAAATCATCCGCACCGGCGCCAGCAGCATGGAGAACAACACCTCCAGCAACATCGACAACGTCACCTTGAACTTGCCACCGAACTCTGTCGCGCCTTTGGCCCAGATCAGAAGGATGCTCAACAACTTCGGCAGGAACAGCAGCACGATGGTCGTGGAGAACAGCGCGACGGCCTTGTCCGGATGCCATTGCGGCCACAGCGGATACAACTGACGCGGCTCCATGAAGTATTGCGGCTCCATCAGCGTGTTGACCGCCAGCAGCGCCGTCGACAGCACGAGGAAGAAGAACCACAACGGCGCCGACAGGTAAGACATCACGCCGGTCAGGAACACCGCCCGGTGAACCGGGTGCATGCCTTTGACCAGGAACAGGCGGAAGTTCATCAGGTTACCGTGGCACCAGCGACGGTCACGCTTGAGTTCGTCCAGCAGGTTCGGCGGCAGTTCTTCGTAGCTGCCCGGCAAGTCATAGGCAATCCACACGCCCCAGCCGGCACGGCGCATCAGCGCGGCTTCAACGAAGTCATGGGACAGGATCGATCCGGAGAACGCGCCTTTACCGGGCAACGGCGCCAGGGCGCAGTGATCGATGAACGGCTTCATGCGGATGATCGCGTTGTGGCCCCAGTAGTGCGACTCGCCCAGTTGCCAGAAGTGCAGGCCGGCGGTGAACAGTGGGCCATACACGCGAGTGGCGAACTGCTGCATGCGTGCATACAGGGTGTCCATGCCCGACGCCCGTGGCGCGGTCTGGATGATCCCGGCGTCCGGCGTGGCTTCCATCAGGCGCACCAGACTGGTAAGGCACTCACCGCTCATTACTGAGTCGGCGTCGAGTACGACCATGTACTTGTAGTCACCGCCCCAGCGACGGCAGAAGTCGTCGAGGTTGCCGCTTTTACGCTTTACGCGACGACGACGGCGGCGATAGAAAATCTTGCCGAAGCCCCCGGCTTCGCGGCAGACATCCAGCCAGGCCTGTTGCTCGGCGACACAGATATCGGCGTCGTTACTGTCGCTGAGGACGAAGAAGTCGAAGCGGTCCAGGTCACCCGTGGCTGCAACCGACTCGAAGGTCGCCCGCAGGCCGGCGAATACCCGTGGCACGTCTTCGTTGCAGATCGGCATCACCAGGGCGGTGCGCGCATCCTTTGGAATCGGCTCGTTGCCGGCACTTTTACCGGAGATACGGTATTTATCGTGACCGGTCAGCAATTCGAGGAAGCCCATCAGCGCGGTCCAGAAACCGGCCGATACCCAGCAGAACAGAATCCCGAACAGGATCAGGATGCTGGTTTGCAGCGCATACGGCAGCACCTGCGTGGCGGTTTGCAGCAACGGTTGATGCAGCACTTCGTTCAGGTCAACGAATGACCAGCCCTGGTACGGCATGATGCCTTTCATGTACCAGCCGGCGACGATGGTCTGACCGAGCATCAGCACCAGCAAAATGTAGCGACGGATCGAACCCACGGTGCGCCAGCGAGCCGCCGGCAACACGCGCTCATCTTTCGGCGGAGCCGGCGGATTGGTGCGACCGGTCAGACGACGCCAGCCACGCACCAGAATGTTGGTGCGCCACGGCTCCGGCACGACTTTGGTCCGACGGATCGGCGGGGTCGCCTTGAGGCAAACCCGACCGCTGGCGTCGACCGCGAGCATTTCCGCTTCTTCCAGCTCTTGCGCCGTGTTCAGGGTCAAGCGACGGCCTACCGAGGCCTGGGCGGCCTCGGTCGGTGCGTCGAACGTAGAAGACGAAAGACGCTGGTGCAATTCGCTAAAGGACTGGCAGCCTGCAAGTTCCGCGCGCTGCTGGTCGGTCATCGGTAGATGCGCCAGATACTCGGCAAGTGTCTCTGGCTGTACTTGAGAATTACTCATCGGCAGGCAACTGGTAGCTCCAGGTCTCGGTCAGGACTTCTTCAGTCGGCGCCGATTCCGGTGTGGCTGGGGCCGCGTCGGCAGCAACAGGCGGCGTGGCGTCTTTGTTGGCCTTGTCCTTGGCATCTGCAACCGGCTTGGCATCGGCCTGCTTGGCCTCTGCTTGCTTGGCTTCCTTGTCGACTTTTTCCTGTTGCTTGGCGGCAACCTTGTCGGCTTTGGCGACAGACGAATTCGACGCTGGAAGCGTCGTCTTGGCGAGGTCGGCCGGCACGATGCTCTGTACCAGTGCCGCACGCATTTCGGTGGCTTTGCCCGCGTCCTTGATCTTCATGCGCAGCGTCAGGCGCCAGCCCTTGGTTTCAGGGTTGTAACGCACACTGTTCTCGACCAGCTCGGCATTGTCACCCACGCTGACCTGGCTGCGCACGTCCGCATCCGCCGGCAATGCCGCCAGGGACGGGCCTTCGAAGTCCACCAGATAAGCAACGCTACCGTCCGGCTGACGAATCAGGTTGGACTGTTTAACGTCACCAGTAGAACGCAGGGTCTGTTTGACCCAGGCGCTGTCGGGGGCGTGAAGCGAGGCTTCGTCCATGGTCCAGTGCAGGCGATAGGCAAAATCGAGCGGCTGACCAGGCTCTGGCAGTTTTTCCGGGTTCCAGAAAACGACGATATTATCGTTGGTTTCGTCGGCGGTCGGAATCTCGACCAGATCCACGGTACCTTTGCCCCAGTCACCCTTCGGCTCGATCCAGGCGCTTGGGCGTTTGTCGTAGCGGTCATCAAGGTCTTCGTAGTGGCTGAAGTCACGGCCACGTTGCAGCAAGCCGAAGCCTTGCGGGTTCTCGACCGAGAAGTTGCTCACCGACAGGTGTTTCGGGTTGTTCAATGGGCGCCAGATCCACTCGCCGTTGCCGGCATGGATCGCCAGGCCGCTGGAGTCGTGCAGTTCACGACGGTAGTTCAGCACTTTCGATGGCTGGTTGGCGCCGAACAGATACATGCTGGTCAACGGAGCGATACCCAGCTTGCCGACCTTGTCACGCAGGAATACCTGCGCCTTGACGTCGACAATGGTGTCGCTGCCCGGACGCAGGGTCAGCCGATAGGCACCGGTAGCACGCGGTGAATCCAGCAACGCAAAAATCACCAGATGTTTGTCGCCCGGCTTTGGCTGTTGGATCCAGAACTCGGTGAAACGCGGGAACTCTTCGCCTGATGGCAATGCGGTATCGATCGCCATGCCCCGAGCGGACAAACCATAGACGTGACCCTTGCCGACGACGCGGAAGTAGCTGGCGCCGAGCATGGTCATGATTTCGTCTTGCTTGTCAGCCTTGTTGATCGGGTAAAGCACCCGGAAGCCGGCATAACCCAGTTGTTCGGTGGCTTTAGGATCGAACTTCACGTCGCCGAAATCGAAACGAGTGGGGTCGTACTTGATCTCTTCGACGGAGTTAGCCGTGATTTCGTTGATTTTTACCGGCGTATCGAAATGCATACCCTGGTGATAGAACGACAGCTTGAATGGGGTTTTCTGATCTGCCCATTCAGCTTTTTCGGTCAGGAAACGAATTTTCTGATAGTCCGCGAATTTCATATCGCGGAACTCGTTCGGCAGGTTACTGCGCGGAGCTTCGTATTTTTGCCCGGCCAGCTCTTTTGCCTTGACCGACACATCCTCCAGATTGAATGCCCACAGCTGGCCGGCGCTGAACAGGCAGAGCAGAGCAGAGCCCGCTACCAGAGCGTTTCGGAACCGTTTGGCAGTCAATTTTGGTGCATTACAGGGACTAACAATCACGAGCAACCCTCGCCGAAAACAGATCAAAAAACCAACGGCCAGTTGAAGGATTTGCACGGTCAACGGCATGAAAAAACCGACCTTGCAAACCACTCTTGCCAAGTTGGCGAGCATTGTTCCGACTCCGATGGGGCGAAATGATTCCCCAAACGGTCCAGGACAAGTCTCTACCTAAGTCAAAATGGACCAACGAACGCCGATCCCCGTAGCGCGCGATTATCTAGTAGGTCGCGTTACAACGCATCATGCGCAACAAAGTATTTCTCGCGATAAACGTCTGTTTGCAGTCGAAAAGTCCTTAAAAAGTTGTTTCAAGGGCTTTCAGGTCTGTAACAGGAAGGTTACCGGGCCATCGTTGACCAGGTGCACCTGCATATCCGCGCCGAATCTACCTGATGCCACAGTGCCATGCACCTGTTTCGCTTTGCCTAATAGATAGTCGAAAAGCTCCTCACCCAAGGCCGGAGGCGCTGCAGTCGAAAAACTCGGACGCAGCCCGCTTTTGGTGTCGGCGGCCAAGGTGAACTGTGAGACCAGCAGCAAACCGCCGCCGACATCTGCCAAGGACAGATTCATCTTGCCCTCGGCGTCGCTGAATACCCGATAGTTAAGCAGCTTATTCAGAAGTTTGTCAGCGCTGGCCCGAGTATCCCCGGGCTCGACGGCTACCAGTACCAGCAACCCTTGGTCGACCGCCCCCACTACCTCCCCCGCTACCTCGACTCGCGCACCACGCACGCGCTGCAGCAGCCCCTTCATGCTTCTTCAGGCGGCAGGTCGAGCAAGCGGCGCGCCATTTGGCTGGCGGCGCGCACCAGCGCATCGGTGATACCCGGTTCGGAGGCAGCATGGCCGGCGTCACGGATGACCTGCAACTCACTGTTCGGCCAGTTCTGGTGCAATTCCCAGGCATTGTCCAACGGGCAAATCACGTCGTAGCGGCCGTGGACAATCACTCCCGGCAAATGGGCAATCTTGCCCATGTCGCGAATCAACTGGTTGGGCTCAAGGAAGGCATTATTGGTGAAGTAGTGACACTCGATGCGTGCAATCGACAGCGCACGCTGAGGTTCCGAGAAGCGATCGACCACCAGCGGATTCGGACGCAGGGTCGCGGTCCGGCCTTCCCAGAGCGACCAGGCCTTGGCCGCGTGCATCTGGGCAATCTGATCGTTACCAACCAGGCGTTTGTGGAAAGCGCCGAGCAAATCGTCGCGCTCGTCCATCGGGATCGGCGCAACGTAGTCCTGCCAGTAATCAGGGAACATGCGGCTGGCACCGGCCTGGTAGAACCACTCGATTTCCTGCGGACGGCAGAGAAAAATCCCGCGCAGGATCAGACCGTGCACGCGCTCCGGGTGGGTTTGCGCGTAGGCCAGCGCCAGGGTCGACCCCCAGGAACCGCCGAACAGCACCCATTTGTCGATGCCCAGGTGCTGGCGAATCCGCTCAAGGTCGGCGACCAGATCCCAGGTGGTGTTGTTTTCGAGACTGGCATGGGGGGTGGAGCGACCGCAACCGCGCTGGTCAAACGTGACGATGCGATACAGGTTGGGATCGAAATACCGACGGCTTTGAGCATCACACCCGGCGCCGGGGCCGCCGTGGATGAACACCACCGGCAAACCTTCCGGAGAACCGCTTTCGTCGACATACAGCGTGTGAGTCTCGTCGACGGCCAGATCGTGCCGGGCGTGGGGTTTGATCTGCGGGTACAAGGTCTGCATTGCGCGCTCCGTAAGGGGTCGAGGTCATCCCTGGGGGGACTTCTAATATTCTGCCGTCCGGCATCATAAACCCGAATTACGTCAATGAGCATGCCCGAAGAGTCGAATCAAAACCTGTGGCGAGGGAGCTTGCTCCCGCTGGGCTGCGAAGCAGCCGCAAACCCTGATAATCAGATACGCCTGGCACAACAGGGTTGTCCGTACTCAGGTCTGCTTCGCAGCCCAACGGGAGCAAGCTCCCTCACCACAATAGCTTCCTTCCCACAGTGGGTTAGCCGTTGTAATGCTTTTCGCCCCAGCCCAGCAGCCCTTGCAGCAATTCCTTGAGCACCACTTGGGTCGGCGCAGCCAGGTCCGGGCGATAGCGGAATGGCTCGAACTCTTCCATATAAGTGCACTGGCCCAACTCCAGTTGCACGGCATGTATATTTTCGGCCGGATTACCGTAATGCCGGGTGATGTGGCCACCCTTGAAGCGACCGTTCAGCACATGGCTGTACTCGGTATGGCGGGCGCAAATCGCTTCCAGTTGACTCGCAAGCTGCGGATCGCAACTGGCGCCATTGAAGGTGCCGAGGTTGAAGTCCGGCAGTTTGCCGTCGAACAGGTGCGGGATGATCGAGCGAATCGAGTGTGCATCGAACAGCAACGCATAACCGAACTCGGCTTTCATTCGCGCCAGCTCGTTCTGCAAGGTGCTGTGGTACGGCGTCCAGATCTGCTCCAGATAAGTTGCGCGTTCTTCTTTCGAAGGCTCCTGCCCTTCGCGGAACAACGGAATACCGTCAAACAGCGTGGCCGGATACAGACCGGTAGTGGCGCCGACATATAAAGGTTTGTCGTCGGACGGCCGATTCAGGTCGATGACGAACCGCGAATACTCGGCGGCCAAGGTGCTGGCGCCCAGTTCGGCGGCGAAATCGTAAAGCTGCGGGATGTGCCAGTCGGTGTCCGGCAAGCTGCGGGCATCGGGGATCAACCCGGCTTCGACCGCCGGGGTCAGGCGCAGGCCAGCGTGGGGCATGCTGATCAGCAGCGGCACACGGCCTTGTTTGAAGTTCAGAACCTTATCCACAACTGCTCTCCTAAACGCTTGTCTCGACGCCGTGACGCACGACGCGTTTTTCCAGGTCACCGCCCAGCCAGTACGACAGATCGGCAGGACGATCGATTTGCCAGGCGACAAAGTCCGCGACCTTGCCGGCCTCCAGCGAACCGTGGGTGTCAGCCATGCCCAACGCAGTGGCGGCATGAAGGGTCGCGCCGGCCAGGGCTTCTTCCGGGGTCATGCGGAAACAGGTGCAGGCCATGTTCAACATCAAGCGCAACGACAGCGCTGGCGAGGTGCCAGGGTTGAGGTCGCTGGCGATGGCGATTTTCACCCCGTGTTTGCGCAAGGCGTCCATTGGCGGCAACTGGGTTTCCCGCAGGAAGTAGAACGCGCCAGGCAGCAATACCGCGACGGTGCCGGACTCGGCCATCGCGATGGCGTCGTCCTCGGTCATGAACTCCAAGTGATCGGCCGACAGTGCGTGATAACGCGCCGCCAGGCTCGAACCGTGCAGCGACGACAATTGCTCGGCGTGCAGTTTCACCGGTAAACCGAGTTCCTGTGCGGTGATGAATACGCGCTCGACCTGCGCCGGCGAGAACGCCAGGTATTCGCAGAATGCATCCACCGCATCCACCAACCCTTCGGCGGCCAGGGCCGGGAGCATCTCGGCACAGATGTGATCGATGTAGTCGTCAGCGCGATCGGCGTATTCCGGCGGCAAGGCGTGGGCGGCCAGGCAGGTGCTGCGCACGCTCACCGGCAATTCGGCGCCGAGACGGCGGATCACGCGCAGGATTTTGCGTTCGCTGGCCAGGTCGAGGCCATAGCCGGATTTCATTTCGACCGTGGTCACGCCGTCGCGCATCAGGCTTTTCAGACGCTTGGCGGCGCTGGCGAACAGTTCGTCTTCGGTCGCCGCGCGCGTGGCGCGCACGGTACTGGCGATGCCGCCACCGGCTGCGGCGATTTCCGCGTAACTGACACCTTGCAGACGCTGTTCGAATTCGCCGCTGCGGTTACCGCCAAACACCGTGTGGGTGTGGCAATCGATCAGGCCCGGGGTGACCCAGGCCCCTTTCAAATCGTTGACGGCCGGGTACTCGCCCGCCGGCAGTTCAGCGCGAGGGCCAATCCACTCAATGTGCGCACCGGACGTCACGATGGCTGCATCCTCGATGATCGAGTAGACGCCTTGCGCCATGGTTGCGACGTGGCAGTGTTGCCAGAGAGTTTTCATCCCGAATTCCTCGTCTTGTTCAAATGATCGTTCCCACGCTCTGCGTGGGAATGCCTCAAGGGACGCGCTGCATTCCCACGCGGAGCGTGGGAACGATCGATGGGGGGGGTTAAATGCTAGGCAGCAACTTCACCGACAACAGTTCATTCAGGCAGCGGGTCGCC
The DNA here is from genome assembly GCF_056400685.1 of Pseudomonas sp. P5_A12. Lineage (NCBI taxonomy): Bacteria > Pseudomonadati > Pseudomonadota > Gammaproteobacteria > Pseudomonadales > Pseudomonadaceae > Pseudomonas > Pseudomonas sp. P5_A12. The sequence continues at coordinate 25,651 of NZ_JBFUKU010000017.1, forward strand.
AACAACTCGGTCGCCGCATTGATGTCCGGCGCAAAGAAGCGGTCCTTCTCATAGAACGGCACTTCTTTACGCAGAATCGCCCGGGCTTTTTCCAGTTTTGCCGAGGTCTTCAGGCCATTGCGCAAGTCCAGGCCTTGAACCGCCGCCAGCCATTCCACCGCCAGCACACCGCGGGTGTTTTCCGCCATTTCCCACAGACGCTTGCCCGCCGCCGGGGCCATGGACACGTGGTCTTCCTGGTTCGCCGAGGTCGGCAGGCTGTCTACCGAATGCGGATGTGCCAGTGCCTTGTTCTCGCTCGCGAGTGCCGCGGCAGTCACCTGAGCGATCATGAAGCCGGAGTTCACGCCACCGTTAGCCACCAGGAACGGCGGTAGTTGCGACATGTGTTTGTCCATCATCAGCGAAATGCGGCGTTCGCTCAGGGAGCCGATTTCCGCGATGGCCAGTGCCATGTTGTCAGCGGCCATGGCCACCGGTTCGGCGTGGAAGTTACCGCCGGAAATGACGTCACCTTCCGCGGCGAACACCAGCGGGTTGTCGGAGACCGCGTTGGCTTCGACGGCCAACACTTCGGCAGCCTGACGGAACTGGGTCAGGCAGGCGCCCATGACTTGTGGCTGGCAACGCAGGGAGTACGGGTCCTGGACCTTTTCGCAATTCTCGTGCGAATCGGACACTTCACTGCGCTCGCCCAGCAGATCGCGGTAAGCAGCAGCGGCGTCGATCTGGCCTTTCTGACCGCGAGCAGCATGGATGCGCGCATCGAACGGCGAGCGCGAGCCCAATACCGCTTCAACGGTCAACGCACCCAGCGCCACCGCGCCAGCGAACAGGTCTTCGCCTTCGAACAGACCGCGCAGTGCATAAGCGGTCGACACCTGAGTGCCGTTGAGCAGCGCCAGGCCTTCTTTCGCCGCCAAAGTCAGCGGGGTCAGACCGGCGACTTTCAGCGCTTCGGTCGCTTCCATCCACTCACCCTTGTAGCGCGCCTTGCCCTCACCCAGCAGCACCAGCGACATGTGCGCCAATGGCGCCAAGTCACCGGACGCACCGACCGAGCCTTTCAATGGAATGTGCGGGTAGACCTCGGCGTTGATCAGCGCGATCAGCGCGTCGATGACCACGCGACGAATACCGGAGAAACCACGGCTCAGGCTGTTGACCTTGAGCACCATGACCAGGCGCACCAATGCGTCGCTGATCGGCTCGCCGACACCGGCAGCGTGAGACAGCACCAGGGAACGCTGTAGGTTTTCCAGGTCTTCGCTGGCGATACGGGTCGAGGCCAGCAGGCCGAAACCGGTGTTGATGCCGTAAGCGGTGCGGTTTTCGGCGAGGATCTGTTCCACGCAGGCGACGCTGGCTTCGATCTGGGCCGAGGCGCTGTTGTCGAGGGTCAGTTTCACTGGCTGCTGGTATACATCACGCAACTGGGCAAGGCTCAGTTGGCCGGGAATCAGGTTTAGCGCAGTCATTTTGTGCTCCTTTTGAGAGTTGTCTTCTTCTGAAATGAAGAGAACTACCAGACGCTCCGGAGATGTCCGTTGTCCGTCGCTTCCCCCTTTATGAGGGGGCTGGCGCCTTGGCACGCTGGTTTTTGTTGGAAGTCAGTTCAGGTTCGGTACAGCCTTGTGCAGCAAATTCTGTTCTTTCAATACAGCGGCAGCCGCGGCGATATCCGGCGCCAGCCAGCGGTCCTGATCATAAGCCGGAACACGCTCACGCAGCAGGCGCCACGCGGCATCGGTACCAGCGCCAAAGCGTTGCTCTTTGAGGAATTCGAACGCCTGGGCCGCCAGCAAGTACTCGATGGCGAGGATCTGCGTGCAGTTTTCCAAGGCGCGATGCAGCTTCAGCGCAGCGTTGGTGCCCATGCTCAAGTGGTCTTCCTGCAAGCCGGACGTGACGTAGTTGTCGAGCACAGCAGGTTGCGCCAACTGACGGTTTTCTGCACACAGTGAAGCGGCGACATATTGGACGATCATCATCCCGGAGTTGACGCCCGGGTTGGCCACCAGAAACGCCGGTAGACCGCTGACGTGCGGGTTGATCAGACGGTCCAGACGACGCTCGGCGATGGAGCCGATTTCCGCCATGGCGATGGCCAGCAGGTCCGCCGCCATCGCTACGGACTGGCCGTGCGGGTTGGCCTGGGAAACGACACGGTAGTTCTCCGGCGTACCCAGCACCAGCGGATTGTCCGAGACGCCATTGAGTTCGGTTTCGATCTGTTTGGTCGCGTGAACCAGCTGATCACGGGCAGCGCCGTGTACCTGCGGAATCGAACGTATGCTCAAGGCATCCTGAGTCCGAATGCCTTTGCTGCTGGCAATCACTTCACTGCCACTCAGCACTGCGCGCAAGTTGAGGCCGACTTGCTGCATGCCCGGGTGCGGCTTGAGCGCGATGATTTCGGCGTCGAACGCATCGATCTGACCGCGCTGGGCTTCGAAACTCATGGCGCCGATCACGTCGGCCCACTGCAGCAAATGCGCGGCGTCCGCAATCGCCAGGCAGCTGAGGCCGGTCATGCACGGCGTGCCGTTGACCAGGCACAAACCGTCCTTGGCGCCGAGCTTGACCGGTTGCAGGCCTTCTTCGGCCAGGGCTTGTTGGGCGGAAACAATCTGTCCGCGATAGCTGACGTTACCGACACCCAGTAGCGCAATGCCGATGTGCGCCATGTGCGTCAGGTAGCCTACGGACCCCTGGGACGGCACTTGCGGGGTGATGCCACGGTTGAGCAGCGCCAACAGGGCTTCGACCACCTGGCGGTGCAGGCCGGATTTGCCATGGCTGTAGTTGATGATGGCGGCACAGATGATTGCGCGAGTCTGCTCGTTGGTCAGCGGTGCGCCAACGCCACAGGCGTGACTGAGCAAGGTGTTGCGCGACAACTGGCTGAGTTGTTCATCTTGCAGGGAGACGTTGCACAACGCGCCCAGCCCGGTGTTGATGCCGTAGGCGCGCTCGCCGCTGGTGACGATGCGCTGGACGATGCCCTGGGCGTTTTCAATCCGCGCCCAGATCTGCGCCGACAGCTCAAGCTGCGCGCCATGACGGGCGACGGCCACCACATCCTGCCAACGCACGGGGGCATCGGCGATAACGATTTTTTCAGCCTGGGACATCTTGGACCTCGTGCGTATAACCTGAGTATTGATGCAGCTTTACCGCCGCCATCGCGGGCAAGCCCGCTCCTACAGGGGGACGCGTACACCTTGTAGGAGCTGGCTTGCCAGCGAAGGGGCCGGCAAATACGCCGCAAACCTTTAAACCACCGCAGCCCGACGCTGCACAAACCGGTCGACATACTCATCCGCCGGCGAATGCAGGATCTCTCTCGGGGTGCCGACCTGAATCAGGCGGCCGTCCTTGAGGATCGCAATGCGATTGCCGATGCGCACGGCCTCGTCGAGGTCGTGGGTGAAGAAGACGATGGTCTTGTGCAGGGTCTTTTGAAGTTCCAGCAACTGATCCTGCATTTCGGCGCGGATCAACGGGTCGAGGGCGCTGAACGCTTCATCCATGAGGATGATGTCAGTGTCCGCCGCCAGGGCACGGGCCAGGCCCACACGTTGACGCATGCCGCCCGAGAGCTGGTGCGGGTATTTGTTTTCGTAGCCCTTGAGGCCCACAGTGTTGATCCAGTGCAGCGCGCGCTCGGAGCACATTTGCTTGCTCTCGCCACGCACTTTCAGGCCATAGGCGACGTTATCCACCACGGTCTTGTGCGGCAGCAGGCCGAAGCTCTGGAACACCATACTGATCCGGTGCCGGCGAAATTCACGCAGGGCTTCCATGTCGTATTGCAGGATGTCCACGCCGTCCACCAGGATCGCGCCGCTGGTCGGATCGATCAGGCGATTGAAGTGACGCACCAGGGTCGATTTGCCGGAACCCGACAGGCCCATGATCACGAAGATCTCGCCAGTGCCGATGCTCAGGGACAAATCGTTCACGCCGACCACACAGCCGGTTTCGGACAGCACCTGGTCTTTGGTTTTGCCCTGGCCAATCATCGCCAGGGCATCCTTTGAACGGTTGCCGAAAATCTTGAAGACGTTTTTGACTTCGATCTTGCTTACGGTCGCGTTGTTCATTTGCTCACCTCATGCCGTGCCCGACCGTACGCCTGAGTAATGCGGTCGATCACCACAGCCAGAATCACGATCGCCAGACCGGCTTCCAGGCCACGTCCGACGTTGAGGGTCTGAATCCCCACCAGCACGTCTTCGCCCAAGCCACGAGCACCGATCATCGAGGCAATCACTACCATCGACAGCGCCATCATGGTGGTCTGGTTGATCCCGGCCATGATGCTCGGCAGGGCCAGCGGCAGTTGCACGCCAAACAGTTGCTGCCAGCGGTTGGCACCGAAGGCGTTGATCGCTTCCATCACTTCACCGTCAACCTGGCGAATGCCCAGATCGGTCAAGCGAATCAGCGGCGGTGCGGCGTAGATCACAGTGGCGAAAATCGCCGGGACCTTACCCAGACCGAACAGCATCAGCACCGGGATCAGGTACACGAAACTCGGCATGGTCTGCATGATGTCCAGCATCGGCATCAACACCGAACGCAGGCGATTGCTGCGTGCCGAGAGAATGCCCAGCGGAATGCCAATCAGCACCGAAATGATCGTCGCGACCATCATCAGCGCCAGGGTTTGCATCAACTTGTCCCAGAGGCCGACAGCACCCACCAGGAACAACAAGCCGACAATCACGGCCGTGGTCACGACTTTGCGGGTCGCATGCCAGGCAACGCCCGCGACGATGGCCAGCATCAGCCACCAGGGCGCCGCGCGCAGCAGCCCTTCAAGATTGACGATGGCCCACAACAGCGTGTCAGAGATCTGCCGGAATACGTCGCCGTAGTTGGTGACCAGCGAATCGACCCAAGTGTTGACCCAGTCGGCGATGGAAAAGGTAAAGCTTTCGGGAAACATAAGAGACTCTCAATCAAGGGGTTGTGATCAAGCCTCCGACTGCCGTCGCCGACAGTCGGAGAGGCTCAACCTACAAGGCCGCGTCGATTTTCTTGGCTGCGTCTTCACTCACCCAGGCGTGCCAGACTTCAGGATGTTCCTTCAAGAAGATCTTGGCCAGTTTTGGTGACTCGATTCGCTCTTTACTCATGCGACCAAGGTTCTGGTTGAGGAGCTCGATCGGCACGTTGACCTTTTCCAGCACGGCCACCAGTTCCGGGGCTTGGTCGTGGAAGACCTTGGACAGGCCGACCTTGATATCCACGGTCTTGTTCACGCCTGGTTTCTCTTCGAGCTTGATCAGGTCAACCTGGCCCATCAGCGGGGTTGGCGACCAGTAGTAGAACAGGATCGGCTCGCCACGCTTGTAGCTCGACAGCACGGCCGCATCCAGCGCCGGGCCGGTGCCTGGGCGGAAGTTGGTGTAAGTGCTTTCCAGGCCGTAGCTTTTCAGCATCTCGGTGTTATCCAGCTCGCAGGTCCAACCCGCCGGGCAGTTGTAAAAACGGCCCTTCGATGGTTCTTCCTGATCCTTGAACACGGAAGCGTACTTGCCCAGATCAGTAATGGCTTTCAAGTCGGGCGCCTTGGGTTCCAGCTTGCGCTTGGCATCGCCTTCGACCACGTAACGCGGCACGTACCAGCCTTCGGTTGCGCCCACGATCGGAGCGCCGATACCGACGACTTTGCCGGCCTTCTCGGCCTTGTTCCAGACTTCGCTGCGGCCGACCCACTCTTCAGCAAACACTTGAATGTCGTTGCTGCTCAGGGCGTTTTCCATGGTGATGGAGTTGCCTGGCAGACTGTCGGTCTTGCAGTCGTAGCCTTTCTCCAACACGACTTGCAGCACGTCGGTCAGCAGCATGGCGCTTTCCCAGTTCAGACCGGCAAATTTCACCGGTTTGCCCGATTCGCACCAACCGGCAGCCTGGGTGGCGCCGGCACTGGCGAGCAGGCCCATGGAAAGCAATGTGGTCAGCAGGGTCTTGTTCGTTTTCATTGTTGTGACGCTCCTAATCATGAATGGGCTTACGGCAGTCTAGAGGCATCCAGCCCTGTCCACGTCCAATCAGGCCTGCGCCGCAACGCGGCCGGCCCCGCTTGTTCCGAGTGCTACAACGTTTGACGTTGGCATTTTTGGGAGTGAGCCTGCTCGCGATAGCGGTTTTTCAGTCAACAGAGATGTTGAATGTGCTGACCCCATCGCGAGCAAGCTCGGCTCCTACAGGTATTTCTGTGTTATTTGCCGGTGATCATCGGCAGGTTCAGGCCCTGCTCTTTGGCGCAGTCGATGGCAATCTGGTAACCCGCATCGGCGTGACGCATAACGCCGGTCGCCGGGTCGTTGTGCAGCACGCGAGCAATACGCTCGGCCGCTTCGTCCGTACCGTCGCAGACAATCACCATGCCCGAGTGCTGGGAGAAGCCCATGCCGACGCCACCGCCGTGGTGCAGGGACACCCATGTCGCACCGCTCGCGGTGTTGAGCAGCGCGTTGAGCAGCGGCCAGTCGGACACGGCGTCGGAACCGTCCTGCATCGATTCGGTTTCGCGGTTCGGGCTGGCTACCGAACCGGAGTCCAGGTGGTCGCGACCGATCACGATCGGCGCAGACAGTTCGCCGCTACGCACCATTTCGTTGAACGCCAGACCGAGCTTGGCACGCAGGCCCAGACCGACCCAGCAGATACGCGCCGGCAGACCCTGGAAGCTGATGCGCTCGCGGGCCATGTCCAGCCAGTTGTGCAGGTGTGCGTCGTCCGGGATCAGTTCTTTGACCTTGGCGTCGGTTTTGTAGATGTCTTCGGCGTTGCCCGACAGTGCAGCCCAACGGAATGGACCGATGCCACGGCAGAACAGCGGACGGATGTAAGCCGGTACGAAGCCTGGGAAGTCGAATGCGTTTTCCACGCCTTCTTCCTGGGCCATCTGACGGATGTTGTTGCCGTAGTCGAAGGTCGGGATGCCCATTTTCTGGAAATCCAGCATCGCTTTAACGTGTACGGCCATCGATTGCTTGGCGGCTTTGACCACGGCAGCCGGCTCGGTCTTGGCGCGAGCGCGGTACTCGTCCCAGGTCCAGCCAGCCGGCAGGTAACCGTTGAGCGGGTCGTGGGCGCTGGTCTGGTCGGTGACCATGTCCGGGCGCACGCCACGACGAACCAGTTCCGGCAGGATTTCTGCCGCGTTGCCCAGCAGAGCGATGGAAATCGCCTTGCCTTCTTTGGTGTATTTTTCGATGCGGGCCAGCGCGTCGTCGAGGTCGGTGGCTTGTTCATCGACATAACGGCTGTTCAGGCGGAAATCGATGCTGACCTGCTGGCATTCGATGTTCAGCGAGCAAGCACCAGCCAGAGTTGCAGCCAGAGGCTGGGCGCCGCCCATGCCGCCGAGGCCGGCGGTCAGGACCCAACGACCTTTGAGGTCATCGTTGTAGTGTTGGCGACCGGCTTCGACGAAGGTTTCGTAGGTGCCCTGGACGATGCCCTGGCTGCCGATGTAGATCCAGCTGCCGGCGGTCATCTGGCCGTACATGGCCAGGCCTTTGGCGTCGAGTTCGTTGAAGTGTTCCCAGCTCGCCCAGTGCGGCACCAGGTTGGAGTTGGCGATCAGTACGCGCGGGGCGTTGCTGTGGGTCTTGAACACGCCGACCGGCTTGCCGGATTGCACCAGCAGGGTCTCGTCGTCGTTCAGGTTGGTCAGGCTTTCGACGATCTTGTCGTAGCATTCCCAGTTACGTGCCGCACGACCAATGCCACCGTAAACCACAAGTTCTTTAGGGTTCTCGGCGACTTCCGGGTCGAGGTTGTTCATCAGCATGCGCAGCGGCGCTTCGGTCAGCCAGCTTTTGGCGGTCAGCGTGTTACCGCGGGCGGCGCGGATTTCAACGTTGCGGTACTTGGTAGGTTTCTGGGTATTGTCAGTCACGAAAAAGACTCCTCAGCGATCAATTCAAACCAACCCGGGCAGTGGGCAAGCCAGCCTGTGCGCATCGTCGCGCAACAAGCGAATCAGTGGACGCTGCGGAGAGTCTCGGTTGACTCATACGCATACGTCTTTACTTGTACATACAAGCATATGCAATCAAGCGGCCAACTTGTTGGATGGGTGTTCAAGAAAAATTTTGGGGAGGCTGGAAAGCCTGTAAATCAGGGGCTTTGAGGGGGATGAAATTTTTTTGGGGGATTTTGCGTAAGGGGAAACGGTTGTTACTTGAGCGTGGTTTTGCGCCACACTGGGGCGTTCGGTAACAAGATGGTGCGCTTAAGGGAACAGGATGTGTGAGTGGTTTTGTGGCGAGGGAGCTTGCTCCCGCTGGGCTGCGAAGCAGACCCAAAACCGGGAGCATTCGTTGAATCAGATGAACAGAGATTTAGGATTGACGACTGCTACGCAGCCGAGCGGGAGCAAGCTCCCTCGCCACAGTTAATCGCGTGCAGTCAGTTCGATCACACAGCATGGGCCATTGACCGAGACTTCCAGCAAGCCGGTGTTACCGTCCAGTTGCAGACAATCATGGCGACCCAGTTGCGATACGCTGTTACTGACTTTCACTTCCAATGCCTCAGCGATGCTGAACACCAACACCGTGCCCGCCGAGCTGAAAAACCGCTGCTCACCCGTCAGCCACTGCAATCGTGCGTTATAACGCTGCGGCGCATAAATCAGGTTGAAATCGCGGATCGGCCCGCCGAGCAGGGTGCAGGACACATCGCTCTCACCGCTGAAAGCAAACGGGGTCAGCGTTAACAGTGGCTGCGTGTCCTGACCATCCACCCGCAAGGTCATGCCATCACCTTGCAGCACGGTGATGACCCGCTCATAACCGCTGAACGTCGAAAAGCCGCCCGACTCGCCGATGTCGGCAATCGACAGGCGCCAGCCGAAACCCTCTAGGCCAGTGCCCGCATCGCGGGTGATTTCTTCAGTGCTGCCGCCGCCGTTTTTCCACGGCATGCGTGGGTAATCGATGGCGCGTAAAACTTTCACTACTTGATTCATTTATGAAAGCGTCCTTCCAGACGATGACGGGAACCGGGGTGGATCAAACGGGCGGCGGTCACTGGCTGACGGCCGGACCAGGTGCGGCGGCGAATCAGCAAGCACGGCTCGCCCTTTTCAATCTGCAACAACTTGCACTCGGACGCCTCGGCAAGGATCGCCTCGACCACGTGCTCGCCTTCGGTCAGCGGCGCCACCTGGTTCAGGTAGGCGTAAGGCGTTTGCAGGGTGAAGTCTTGCTTGAGGTAGTCCGGGGCCACCAGCGCATTGACGAAACGGTCTTCGATTTGCACCGGGATATCGTTTTCGAAATGCACGATCAGCGAGTGGAAAACCCTCTGCCCTTCGCGCATATCCAGGGCCAGGGCGCGCTCGGAGCCGGCGGCCTCTTCTTCGAGGGTGATCACCTTGCAAGTGTGGCGATGGCCACGGGAGGCGATCTCGTCGGCGATGTTGTGCACTTCAAACAACGCGGACTGGCTTTTCGGCTCGGCGACGAACGTACCCACGCCTTGCATGCGCACCAACAGACCGTCGGCGGTCATTTCACGCAGGGCGCGGTTGATGGTCATGCGGCTGAAACCGAGCTGGCTGACCAACTCGCTTTCCGACGGCACGCGATAGTGCGGCGGCCAGTTTCCACTGTCGATTTGCTGGGTGATCATCTGTTTGACGCGGGCGTACAAGGGCGCCGGACTGTCGCCCATGTTCGCGGCCAACGGTGACACTGGGGGCGGAGTCGGCACGGTTAATCCTTGGTCGTTTGGATAGGGTTGCTAGCTTGCCGGAGTTTACCGGGCAGGCAAACGTCTGTATATGTATATACAAATAACACACGATGGGGTGCTGAACCATGTCCGCCTTCTTTGCCGAACGCGCGCTGCTGCCTAGTGGATGGGCCAACAATGTACGTCTTGAGGTCAGCGCCGAGGGCGTATTGACCCATCTCCAGGCCGATTCCCATGCAGATGGCGCCGAACGGCTAAGCGGTCCACTGCTACCAGGCATGCCGAACCTGCACTCCCACGCGTTCCAGCGGGCGATGGCCGGATTGGCGGAAGTCGCGGGTAATCCGAACGACAGTTTCTGGACCTGGCGCGATCTGATGTATCGCCTCGTCGGAAAAATCAGCCCGGACCAACTCGGCGTGATCGCCCGTCAGCTGTACATCGAAATGCTCAAGGCCGGGTACACCTCGGTCGCGGAATTTCATTACGTGCACCACGACACCAATGGCCAGGCCTATGCAGATCCGGCCGAGCTGGCGCTGCGCATCAGCCAGGCTGCCAGTTCCGCTGGTATCGGCCTGACCCTGCTGCCGGTGCTCTACAGCCATTCCGGTTTCGGCGGCCAGACGCCGAACGACGGCCAGCGCCGTTTTATCAACAGCACCGAAAACTACCTGACACTCCAGTCGCGTTTGCAGCCGATTCTGGCCCGGCAACCGGCGCAGTCGCTGGGCTTGTGCTTCCACTCGCTACGCGCGGTCACGCCACAGCAAATCAGCGAAGTGCTGGCCGCCAGCGACAAGCAATGCCCGGTGCACATCCACATTGCCGAACAGCAAAAGGAAGTCGATGACTGCCTGAGCTGGAGCGCTCGTCGTCCGCTGCAATGGCTGTACGAAAACACTGAGGTCGATCAGCGCTGGTGCCTGGTTCACGCCACTCACGCCAATGCGGAGGAAGTCACGCTGATGGCCAAGAGTCGCGCCATTGCCGGTCTGTGCCTGACCACCGAAGCCAACCTCGGCGACGGGATTTTCCCGGCCGTGGATTTCCTCGCTCAGGGCGGACGCATGGGCATCGGCTCCGACAGTCATGTGTCCTTGAGCGTGGTGGAAGAGTTGCGTTGGCTGGAATACGGTCAGCGTCTGCGCGATCAGAGGCGTAATCGCTTGTATGGCGCGGATCAACCGATGGTCGGCCGCACGCTTTACGACGCGGCACTGGATGGCGGCGCTCAGGCACTGGGTCAGCCGATTGGCGCGTTGGAAGTGGGCAAGCGTGCGGACTGGTTGGTACTGGACGGCAACGACCCGTACCTGGCAACGGCCAGTGGCGACGGGATTCTGAATCGTTGGTTGTTTGCCGGCGGCGATCGCCAGGTTCGTGATGTGCTGGTCAATGGCCAGTGGGTTGTGCGTGACGGACGCCATGCCGAGGAGGAAGAAAGCAATCGCGCGTTCACCCAGGTCCTGCGCGATCTCTTGGGCTAACACCGGAAACAATTGTGGGAGCGAGCCTGCCCGCGAAAGGGCCGTCACATTCAACAGAGATGTTGACTGACAGTCCGCCTTCGCGAGCAGGCTCGCTCCCACAGTTACTGTTCTTCGGTGATCGTTAGTTCGAGGTCTTGGCCATCTGCGACTCCGACGCTCGCCAGATCAGTCGCGAGGTGTCGTAACCCTGTTGACGCGCCTTGCTCAGCAGCTCTTCTCGCACGACACCATTGACGGTTGGGGTCCGCGCCAACAGCCACAGGTATTTGCGACTCGGGTCGCCAACAATGGCTGTCTTGTAGTCGTCGCTGACGTACAACACCCAGTATTGCCCCTTCGCCGTACCCGGAATCAGACGAGAAAACCAGGTATCGAACTCAACCCACAATTTGTCGGTTTTGCCCGGCACCTGTGGATAAGCCGTGCCCTTGACCTCTTCCCACTGCCACTGCGCCGTCAGGCAGCGGTTCAATATCGCCATGTTACCGTCAGGCTTGAGGAGGTAATGGGCTTCGGATTGGGCGCAATCGCGCTGGAAATACATGGGCATGCGCGCCAACTCGTACCAGGTTCCCTGATAACGCTTGAGGTTGACGCTGTTGACGGTTTTTGGCGCCAACTGATCCTGGCCAGAAGTGGCGCAGCCAGCCAATACCAGGCAGGCAAAAAGTACAAGTAACAACCGCTTCATTGTTTTTCTCCCGTGGGCGCAACGCCCCGGTTTACTTCAGGCCTTGGCCGGAAAACATCAATACTTTGTCACCGGCAAACTGCACGCTGATAAAGCTGTTTTTGTCGCCCCATGTGCAACTGGACATACCCAGTGCGCCCGAGCAATCAGCAGGCTTACCCAGCAACGTTTCAACCTCGGCCTTAGGCATACCGGACGAAAGCTTCGAGTAGTTTTCCTGATTGACCTTGCTGCATGCGGCCAACAACACGCAGAACGACAGCAAGGCGATAGATCGCAGCGACATGTGAAACTCCTGGGACGAAGGGGAATGGCATGGCTGCCAAGCAGAACCTTAGAAGAGAAAACCCCCATCTGGTTCCCTTACCGCCGCGCTATTTATCAGGCCGCTCGTCTGCCTTCTTTCGAAAAATCAGACACTTTCCTACGCCATTGAGTATTTCGTCAGTTTTTGCCTCGCGTACCAGCAGCACTGCCGCCGCCTTCAACGAACTGGGTGCAGGCGGCATAAGCCCCAATGACCAGGTAAACCCGAGACCAATGCCCGTTGAGTAAGCACCGGTCGGCAGCACCTGACGCAGGACTGAATTAAGACTAAACTCGGTCCTACTCAACCTGGCGAGGCTCACCCCATGAAGCTTTCATCTCAAATCAAGCCCATCAGCTACCTTAAAAGCCATACAGCAGAAATCGTCAAAACGATCACAGAAAGCCGTGAGCCCTTGGTCATCACCCAAAATGGTGAAGCAAAGCTCGTGGTGATGGACGTGAAAAGCTTCGAAGAGCAAGAAGACACGATGGCCCTTTTAAAACTCTTGGCAATGGGTAATCGTGAGATTGAAGAAGGCAAATTTCGCGATGCCGAAGACGTCTTCGCTGAACTGGACAAGGCTGACCATCAATGAGTTTAAAGGTCGTCATTCTTCAGTCCGCCGAAACAGACTTGAAAGAACTTCGTACCTATCTCATCAAACAGTTTTCCACCCAAACCTGGCAAAGCACCTACACCTCTTTGAAATCAGCCATTCGCCACTAGGAAGCGCAGCCTTATTCAGGATCAATCCCTGAAGAAATCGAGAAGCTCCACCTCAATCAGTACCGACAAATACTCTCAGGAATGAACAGGATCATTTATGAAGTCCGAGACCAAACGGTCTATGTCCACATCATTGCCGATACTCGGAAAAACCTGCCAACACTGCTGATGAAACGTCTGCTTCAAGGGAATCCGTAAGTTCGAGGCCCATCGCGTCTAAAAATGCGAGCCTGGCCTGCTGAGAAACTCCAGCTCCTCAGCCGTAGACTCCCGCCCCAACACCGCATTGCGATGCGGAAACCGCCCAAACCGTGCAATCACGTCCCGATGCCGCTCGGCATAATCCAGATTATCGGCAAACACAGCCCGATCCGCCTCCGGCTGCTGCGCCACCAATTCGATGAACCGCGAAACGGCTTCGTTCTGTACTGCCAGGTGCTCGCAATGCTCCATCACCAGGTAAATGAATACCCGCTGAACAGGCCTCAACTGCCGACCAAAATCCGCAGCAATGCCTTGCGCCACCAGTGCCTGAGCCCTGAGATCACCGGAAAAGGATTTGGAAGTGTTGCGATAGATCATTCGCGGGAGTTGATCGAGCAGTAGCACCAGTGCCAGCCAGCCTTCGGGGCGTTGCGCCCAGTCAGTCAATCCGCCAGCCAGTGCCTGCTCGACCCAGTCCCCGAAACGCGTCTGCGCTTCGAGGTCCTGGCTGTCGCGCTTGCCGAACCATACTTTGCCCTTGTCAGCCGCTGTTTCGTTCGCTGATTCGGAAGATCCGAACCACCAATCGAGCAACGGCTGCCAGGGCTCGGTCATGGTTTATTCCTTGTGGTAAGCCGTGACGCGTTCGACTTCTTCTTTCGAGCCCAGGAACACCGCGACACGCTGGTGCAGGCCGTCAGGCTTGATGTCGAGGATGCGCTGATGGCCATCGGTGGAGGCGCCGCCAGCCTGTTCAACCAGGAACGACATCGGGTTGGCTTCGTACATCAGACGCAGCTTGCCCGGCTTGGACGGCTCGCGGCTATCGCGTGGGTACATGAACAGACCGCCACGGGTCAGGATGCGGTGCACGTCTGCGACCATCGCGGCGACCCAGCGCATGTTGTAGTTCTTTTTCAGCGGGCCTTCTTCGCCAGACAGCAATTCGCTGACGTAGCGTTGTACCGGTGCTTCCCAGTGGCGCTGATTGGACGCGTTGATCGCGAATTCCTGAGTGGAGGTCGGGATCTTGATGTCTTCGTGGGTCAGCACGAAGCTGCCCATTTCACGGTCCAGGGTGAAGCCTTTAACGCCATCACCCAGGGTCAGGATCAACATGGTCTGTGGACCGTAGATCGCGTAACCGGCAGCCACTTGCTCGGTGCCTGGTTGCAGGAAAGCCTTTTCGTTCAAGGGCTCATTCTGGCTCAGGTATTCGTTCGGGCAACGCAGCACCGAGAAAATCGTACCGACCGGCGCGTTGATATCGATGTTCGACGAACCGTCCAGCGGGTCGAATACCAGCAGGTACGCGCCTTTCGGGTATTTGCCCGGGATCTGGTAGGCATTGTCCATTTCTTCGGACGCCATGCCGGCCAGGTGACCGCCCCATTCGTTGGCTTCGAGCAGAATCTCGTTGGAGATCACGTCGAGTTTCTTCTGCACTTCGCCTTGGACGTTTTCAGTGCCCATGCTGCCCAGAACACCACCGAGGGCGCCTTTCGACACGGCGTGGTTGATCTCTTTGCAAGCACGCGCCACCACTTCGATCAGGAAACGCAGATCGGCAGGAGTGTTGTTGCTACGGGTCTGCTCAATCAAATAGCGACTCAGGGTAACGCGGGACATGGAAGGCTCCGGTGGAATGGGGGGCTAAAAACCCGCGCAGTTTAACGCGAGTCGAGGCGCATTTCCTCCTATCAGACGTGATACGCCCAAGAGAGTTCATGCGCGGGGTTTAGCGTAGTTCGAAACGGGCATTTTTACCGACCGAAAAACCGCTTTCGCGAGCAGGCTCGCTCCCACATGGGTGCGCATTCAACTGTGGGAGCGAACCTGCTCGCGATGGGTGCGCAGCACCCGCTTTCAGGGTTTGACGGGGGGCTTGCGCAGCAAACTGAACGCCATCGCCGCCAGAACCAGCACGCCTAGCAACAACACCGCCCACAACCCGAATTTCTTCCAGTTCGTGCCAGCCGTCGCAGGTGCTACCGAGTTAGACACCGGCGTCACCACCCCGCCCTCCACCACGGCCTTGCCCAATGTCGCCAGCTTCTGCGCGCTGTAATCCGGAATCAGCGTCGACAACGGCAAGCTCGCCGCTTTCACCGTCGCATTCCCCAGCGCCAGCGTGTAAGGCCCTGGCCCACGCGCGAGGAATACCAGCTGCGTCGGACGCACGGCATACCTCACCGTCGGTGCTTCGGCACCCAGGCCTCCACCGCGATCGTCCACGACCAGCTTCAACTGCTGCACGGTTTGCCCCGATAGCTGCAATTCGTTCTGCACCACGTCCTCGCCATTCTGGGTCAGGCGATACAGCAAACCGATGCCCAGCGGCTGCCACGGCAAGCTGCTCTCGCGGCGACCGGACAAGGTGACCGGCGCCAGACTGTTGGGCTGACTCAGTTCGACCTGCACCCGCTCGACATTCAGCCCCATCGGCAATTGCCAGGTGTATTCACCGGTCTTCACGCTGCTGCCGGCCAACGGTTGCGACCAGACCAACGGCAGCGGCAGGCTGCGGCTGCTCGCACTTTCCAGCTGCGCCGACGTCAGCGTCGGCGCCGATTGTGGTGAACTCCATAACAAGCGCAAATAGCGCGCCGATTGCCCCGGCAGGCTGACTTCATGCTGCTCGACCTGTTCGTCGGCAAACGCCAGCCGTGCGACCTGCCCTTGGCCCCACGACTGCCAATGCTGCAAGTCGTCGCTGGCTTCGATGCTGAATTGCTGGAAGCCGTCGCGCTCGCTGGTCCAGTCGAGGACCAATTGCTGCAACGGCGCCTTGATAGCGCTGGCATCGAGCAACCAGCCGCGCAGCACTTCTTCACCCGCCTCCAGCTGGCTGGACGGTTGCACTTCGACCAGCGCGCCGCTGGCACTCGACTGCACTCGCACGCTGGGCGCGTGCTCGGTGGAATCTGCCGAGTTGTACAGCGGGAACCACTTCACGTCAGTCAGTGTGCGACTTTCGCGGGTTTGGGCCGGTTCTCTCGCCATGGCATACGCCTGAACCTGACCGGCGGCGTTGAAGACACGCACATCACTCAGGTCGGTTTGCCGCGCATTCAACTGCACGCTCAACGGCAAATCGAGGCGATACCACGGGCCTTCACCGCTCACGGACAACGGCACTTGAGTGGTGTAATCCGCCGGTTGCTCCTGGGCACTGACCGACAGTGTCACACCCAGTGCCACCACGCCCAACCAGCCCAGATTCAGCTTCTGACTCAAGATGACACTCCTTCGGTTTCCGGTGCCGGTTTTTCAGACTCCAGCGCAGCCTCGGCACGCTTGGGCGGCAGCGGCGCGAAATAGCCCACCACCAGCAGCAACACGCCAACGCCGATAAACGACACGATCCGCGCGAGCCCGCCGCGGTTACTCAATTCCACAAAGAACAGCTTGGCCACCACCACGCCAATCAACGCCGCACCGATCAGCCAGACCTCGCGACGATGACGCAAATGACCGCCGATCATCAGGCTCAGCGCCATCAGGGTCCAGATGATGGACAGGCCGGCCTGAACTAACGTTGATTCAAGCAACGCATCGAACTCGAACGGCACACCCCCCCAATGGTGCGCCGCACGCATCACCAGCACGGTAAAGAACATGAACAGTGAAATCCCGGCGAGCCATTGGGTGACGTGTTCGGCGTAGTCCTTGCGGATCGCCAGTTGCGTCACGGCGCTGCGCGACCAGTCGTAGACGCCGAACAGCGCAAACAGCAGGCCCAACTCCAAGGGGTTGATCAACAGTACATACGGCAGTGGTTCGGCAGTGCCGTCGCTGACCACATTCGCCAGCCAAAACCAACCGAGCATCAGCAACGCCAGCGGTGCCGCTGCATACAGTCGGTATTCGCGGGGATATGCCGACACCGGCCACGGCCAATTGCGCGGCGAAGCCATCAGCACCAGATACAGGCTTGGCAGAATCGCCCAGCCCAACCAGCGCCAGGCGTTGTATTGCTCGGACAACAGCAACAAGCCGTAGCGCAACTCCAACGCCAGCACGCCGATCAACAGCCAGCAGCCGAGCACATGCGCGGTGCTCACAGCGCGCGCCGGCAACACGGGCGCCAGTCTCCTAAGCGAGACGAAATGCACGAAGAACACCGCCGCCCACCCCAGCCAACCAAAACTGGCCGCCGGGTGATAACGCGATTGCCACGCCGCAAGCAACACCACGCCAGCGGCCGGCATCAGCAAGGTGCAGAGCAAACCCAGCGAGGACCATTTCAAGCGCAGCGCCAACAGCGTCCAGAGCGCCACGCTAATGGCCGCGATCACCAGCAACAGCGTCGCCTGCAGATTGACCGGCGCAAAACGCAGCACTTCACTGATCCAGGCCAGCGCCCACCAACCCGCGCCCCATACCAGCAGCACTTCGGATAAACGCTGCAAACTCAGCACATCGAACGCCGAAGCATGATTGCCAATCTGCAATCGCCAGGCACCGACCAGCGCCGCCGAGCCCAATGCCAACGGCGTCCAGAAACCGCTGTGCGCCAGCGGATTCAAACCCTCACTGGCCAACGGCCCGAGCAGAGCTGGCCCCGCCACCACAAACGCCGCGCCGCCAATCACCTGCAACAGTAAACCGAAGACAAAACTGACGCGTAACTTGAGAAACAGGCTCAACCAGATGATGAATAAACCACTGGCCGCCCACACCGCACTCGCGGTTTTCCACGGCAGGACGAACAGTACGGCCAGATTGATCAGCACCAGACCGGCCAACAACACCACCGACACGCCAAGCAACAGTCGCATGTCGCTGCGCACCATTTCATCGCGCGCCGCCAGCAGCATCCCGGCGATCAGCGCCAGACCGATCAGCGAGGCACTGAGCAAACCGCTCCAGCCAGCGCTGAACACCCCCGCAGACTCACCCCCGCCACTTTCCAACCGCAACAGGAACAACGCACCGCCGAGCAACTGCACGACAAACGCGGTGAACAGAAACGTGCGCGATTGCAGGCGCAGGCCGACAAACAACGTCGCCAAACCGGCCAGCGCCCAACTGATCGCAGTGCCTTGAGTAAAGAAAAACAAGGGCGCCAGCAGATAGAGAAACGTCAGAGCGAGGCACGCCAGCACCGCATTCCCTTTGCGCTCCCATTCCACCGTCTGTCCAGGTGCCGCGTTGCGCAATTGATAGAAGCTGAACAGCAACGCCATGCCGAGCATCAACGCACCCAACGGAGCGCCGTCGAGCAGGCTGCTTTCGCCGAGTCGTAGCTCGCGCAGAAACGCCACCGCCGAGCCCAGTTGCAGTAGCAAGGCAAAGGCTCGTGCCGTGGGTCGTTGCTGACGCAGGCAGAGCCAGAAGATCCCGGCGCCCTCAACGGCCCAGGCAGCAGATGTCCAGCGCGCATCGAGCCCCAAAGGAATCGCCAGACTGGTGAAGATCACGCCCAGTGCCAGACAGGTTTCTGCCAGCAGCAACGCGCGGCCGCCCATCAGAAATCGGGTCAGGCCCAGGTAAATCATGCCCAACGCCAATGCACTAAAAGCTGCGGCAAACTCAAGGTGCTGGACCAGCGTGTACTGCAAACCGAACCCCACCACCGGCGGGCCAAACAGCAG